>JAQGMT010000372.1 GCA_028292185.1 Ramlibacter sp.
CCGCCAGCCGCCGTCCGGCCCCGACGAATTGCAGCTGGTCGCGTTCGCCAAGGCCTACTCCGGTCTCACCGACGAGGAATTCCGCCAAGTCGACGCGATCATCCGCAAGACCACGTTGGAGAAGTTCGGCCCGGTGCGCAGCGTCAAGCCGTCGCTGGTGTTCGAACTGGGCTTCGAGGGCATCAACCGCAGCGCGCGCCACAAGAGCGGCATTGCGGTGCGCTTTCCCAGGATGCTGCGGATCCGTTTCGACAAGCCGCTGCATGAGGCCAACTCCCTGCAGGACCTCGAACTGCTATTGAACTTGTAGCGGCTTTGGCATGTGCCGCAAGGGCTCAGGCGTAAGGCCTTGCAACAGCGGGTGCGGCCGGGCAGTGTTACCATTTCGCCATGCTGATGAAAGCCGGAGACTCCATGAATGCAGGCAGGGACGTTGGTACGCCCGTGTCGGTGAAGATCCGCGAGCGCATCGTGGCGGCACGCAAGCGCTTCCACTCGAACGACAACATCGCGGCCTTCATCGAAGCGGGTGAGCTGGAGCAGTTGCTGGACGAAGTCGAGGTCAAGATGCAAGGGGTCCTCGACAGCATGGTGATCGACACGACGAGTGACCACAACACCAACGACACCGCGCGCCGCGTGGCCAAGATGTACCTCAACGAGGTGTTCAAGGGCCGCTATACCGAGCAGCCCCGCATCACGGAGTTCCCCAACGTCGAACGCCTGAACGAGCTGATGATCGTCGGCCCGATCACCGTGCGCAGCGCCTGCAGCCATCACTTCTGCCCGGTGATGGGCAAGCTGTGGATCGGCGTGATGCCCAACGAACACACCAACGTGATCGGCCTGTCGAAATACGCGCGGCTGGCCGAGTGGGTGATGGGACGTCCGCAGATCCAGGAAGAGGCGGTGGTGCAACTGGCCAACCTGATCATGGACAAGACGCAGCCGGACGGCCTGGCCATCGTGATGGAAGCCACGCACTATTGCATGGCCTGGCGCGGCGTCAAGGACGTGGATGCCAAGATGATCAACTCGGTGATGCGCGGCGCCTTTCTCACCAACTCGGCGCTGCGGCGCGAATTCCTGGCCTTGATTCCGGGGAGAAAGTAAGTCATGTTGGTGCGACTCCTCTATGCCAGCCGGGCGGTGGACACCAGCCCCGGCGCGATCGAATCCATCCTCTCGCAATCGAGGGAGCACAACCCGGCCAGCGGCATCACCGGCGTCCTCTGCTATGGCGCCGGGATCTTCCTGCAAGCCATCGAGGGCGGCCGCAATCAGGTCAGCGACCTGTTCGGCCAGATCCAGCGGGACGCCCGCCACAAGGACGTGGTGCTGCTGCAATTCGAGGAGATCCTCGAGCGGCGCTTCGGCGGCTGGAGCATGGGGCAGGTGAACCTGTCCAAGCTGAACCACGCCACCTTGCTGAAGTATTCCGAAAAGCCCGAGCTCGATCCTTATGCGTTGTCGGGCAAGGTTTCACTCGCCCTGCTGGAGGACCTCGCGGCCACCGCTGCGGTCTGCGGACGCGTCTGAATTTCCCGGTGCAGCTCGTTGGCTGCGACTTTTCCAGCCGCCCGTCGCGGCGCAAACCCATCGTGCTCGCACTGGGCAGCCTCAGCGGCGAGCGCGTGGTGCTGGCCGCGCTGCAACGCCTCGATTCGCTCGAGGCGTTCGCCGAATGGCTGGCGCAGCCGGGCCCGTGGATCGGCGGATTCGACTTTCCCTTCGGGCTGCCGCGCCCGCTGGTGGAGCACTTGGGCTGGCCTTCGCAATGGCGCGAATGCATCGAGCATTACTCGGGCCTGACGCGCGCCGACATCCGCACTACCTTCGCTGCCTTCTGCGCTGCGCGGCCGGCGGGCTCGAAGTTCGTGCACCGTGCCTTCGACAAGCTGGCCGGCTCCAGTCCTTCGATGAAGTGGGTGAATCCGCCGGTCGCCTATATGTTGCATGCGGCCTTGCCCTTGCTGCTCGCGGCCGGCGTGCACATTCCGGGCTTGCATGCGGGCGATCCGCAACGCGTGGCGCTGGAGGCCTATCCCGGCTTGCTGGCGCGCGAGTTGATCGGGCGGCGCAGCTACAAGAACGACGACAAGGCCAAGCAGACACCCGAGCGGCTGATTGCGCGCAAGGACTTGCTCACCGCGCTGGAGAACGGCCAGACGCGGCTCGGCCTGCGCATCAAGCTGAGCAATGCGCAACGTGACGCGCTGGTCCACGACGCCAGCGGCGACAGCCTGGATGCCGTGCTTTGCCTGGTGCAAGCGGCGTGGGCGCAGCGGCAAGGTGCGCCGCTGTATGGTTTGCCCGCCGGCCTCGATCCCCTGGAAGGCTGGATCATCACGGCCTGAGCCGCGCCGCTAAGGGCTGAGGCGCCCGAATGCCAGCAGGGTTTCGGCGTCGGTGCGGTACATGTGCAGCAGCGGACCGTCGTCGAGCGCGCCGGCCTTGTGCAGCACCTGTTCCACCGGCAGCTTGATGCCGCTGATGTGCAGCGCGATGCCGCGCTCGGCCAGCATTGCGCGAATCCGCATGAAGACTTCCACGCCGGTGGCGTCCACGCGGTTGATCGGATGCGCGAACAGGCACACGTGCTGTGTCCGGGGATCCGCCGCGATGTGCTCCACCACCGATCGTTCGAACGCGCTGGCCGAGGCGAAGTCGAGTTCCGCATCCATGCGCAGCGCATACACGTGCGCCGCCAGGGGCGGCAGCTTCCAGAGGTGGCGGTCGCGCAGGCTCCCGTCCGGATGCAGGCCCACCTCGATGATGCGCGGGTGGAGCCGCAGGTAGAGGAAATGCGCCAGTCCCATCAGCACGCCCGCCAGCACGCCCCAGTAGATACGCGGCGTCGACAGCAAGGTCACACTGAACGTGACCAGGGCCGTGGCGGCTTCCACCCGATCGATGCGCCAGAAGCGCAGCAGCGTCCGCGGCTTGAACAGGCCGGCCACCGCCACCACCACCACGGCGGCCATCACGGCGCGCGGCACCAGCGCCAGCACGGGGGTAAGGAACAGCAGCACGCCCAGCACCAGGACCGTCGCGATCACGGTGGCCCAGCCCGTCTTGGCCCCTGCGTAGAGCGTGATCGCCGAGCGCGAGAAAGAAGTGCTGGTGGGAAAGCTGCCCGAAAAAGCCGATGCCAGCTTGCCCATGCCTTGGCCCACCAGGTCCTGGCTGGCGTCCCACCGTTTTCCCTCACGCTGGCTTTCGATCTTGGCGCTGGCGGCCATTTCCAGCGAACTCACCAGCGCGATCACCAGGCTGGGCACCAGCAGCGAGCGAAAGCTGTCCCACTGCGGCAGTGCGGGCCAGTAGAACGAGGGCAAGCCCACCGGCAGTGTGCCGATCACGGCGCCATGCTGCGAGTAGCCGCTCCACTTGCTCAGGGCCGCGGCAGCGGCCAGCACCAGCAGCACCATCGGCAGGCGTGGCACGAAGCGCTTGCCCGCCGCGAACAAGGCCACGCTGGCGATGCCGTAGCCAAGCGCCGTCACGTCGATTTGCGGTGCATTCAGCAGGCTCGGCAAGCCGCCGGCCAGTCCGAGCAAAGCAGGCAGTTGCGACGCGATGATCAGGATCGCCGCGGCTTGGCTGAAGCCGGCGAGCACCGGCGAACTCACCAGGTTCAGCACCCAGGCCGCATCGGCCACGCCCAGGGCCAACTGGATCCCGCCCGAGAGCAGCGCCAGCCATACGGCCAGCATCACCCATTGACCGCTGCTCGGCTCCGCCAGGCCGATCAGGGACGCTCCCACCAGCACGCTGCTCAGCGCCGACGGCCCCACCGACAGCCGCGTCGAGGCGCTGAACAGCACCGCGAACAGCGCCGGCAGGAACGTGGCATACAGGCCCGTGATCAGCGGCATGCCTGCCAATCCGGCATAGGCCACGGATTGCGGAATCATCACCAATGCCACCGTGACCGCGGCGGCGATCTCGCCTTGCATCAGCGCCGCGTTGGGCCGGGGCCAATTGAGGAACGGAAGCCAGCGTGAAAGGCGGGGCATTTGGCGAGTATGTCATCACCGATGCGGGCGTATCCGGGACAATCGCCGCTCGAACCGAATGAACGCAGTGGCCCAGGACAACGACCCCTCGCCGGTGGAGCAGTGGCTCGCCGGCCGCGGCTGGGCGGCGTTCGAGTTTCAGCGCGAAGTCTGGCAAGCCATCGCCGATGGCCGCAGCGGCATGCTGCACGCCACCACCGGCTCGGGCAAGACCTACGCGGTGTGGCTCGGCATATTGGCCGGCCTGCTGCGGCGCCATGCGCAACAGCGCGGCGCGCAGCCCTTGCGCGCGATCTGGCTCACGCCAATGCGCGCGCTGGCCTCGGATACCACCAAGGCCTTGACGCAGCCGCTGCTTGACCTGGCGCCGGAATGGACCATCGGCCAGCGCACCGGCGACACGCCCAGCGCCGAGCGCGCGCGCCAGGACCGGCGCTTTCCGACGGTGCTGGTCACCACGCCCGAGTCGCTCACGCTGATGCTCACACGCGAGCATGCGCGCGAGGAATTGCAAGGCGTGGAGTACGTCGTGGTCGACGAGTGGCATGAGCTGATCGGCAGCAAGCGCGGCGTGCAGGCGCAGCTGGCGTTGGCGCGCCTGTGGCAATTCAACCCGGCGCTGGTGGCCTGGGGCTTGAGCGCCACGCTGGGCAATCTGCGCGAGGCGATGGAGGTTCTCTGCCATCCTGCGCCGCGCACGATGAAACCAGCGCTGGTGCGCGGCAAGATCGACAAGAGCCTGGTGATCGACACCTTGATTCCGCCCGATCCCGGCAAGTATTCGTGGGCCGGTCACCTGGGTGCGCGAATGCAGCAGCCGGTGGTGGACGAGATCGCGAAGTCAGGCCCGACCCTCGTCTTCACCAACGTGCGCTCGCAGGCGGAGATCTGGTACCAGCTGCTGCTGGAAGCGCGGCCAGACTGGGCTGGGCAGATCGCGCTGCATCACGGATCGCTCGATCGCGCCACGCGAGAGTGGGTCGAGCAGGGATTGAAGCAAGGCACTTTGCGCGCGGTGGTCGCGACTTCCTCGCTGGATCTCGGGGTGGACTTTCTTCCGGTGGAGCGGGTGCTGCAGATCGGCTCGGCCAAGGGCGTCGCGCGCATGATGCAGCGCGCCGGCCGCAGCGGCCATGCGCCGGGGCGGGCGAGTCGCGTCACCCTGGTGCCGACCAACACCATGGAGATCATCGAAGCCGCGGCGGCACGGCGGGCGGCGCAGCAGGGCCGCGTCGAAGAGCGGCAGTCGCCCGACAAGCCGCTGGACGTGCTGGTGCAGCATCTGGTCACCATCGCACTGGG
>JAQGMT010000161.1 GCA_028292185.1 Ramlibacter sp.
ACCGCTTCCTGCCCGACAAGGCGATCGACCTCATTGACGAGGCGGCGTCCAAGATCAAGATCGAACTCGATTCCAAGCCCGAGGTGATGGACAAGCTCGATCGCCGCCTGATCCAGCTGCAGATCGAACGCGAAGCGATCAAGCGCGAGAAGGACGAAGCGTCCAAGAAGCGCGCGGCACTGATCGAGGAAGAAATCAGCAAGCTGCAAAAGGAAATCGCCGACCTCGACGAGATCTGGAAGGCCGAGAAGGCCCAGGCGCAGGGCAGCGCGCTGGTGAAAGAGGAAATGGACAAGATCAAGCGCGAGATCGAGGAATTCACGCGCAAGGGCGACTTCAACAAGGTGGCCGAGCTGCAATACGGCAAGTTGCCCGAACTCGAGAAGCGGCTGAAAGCCGCGCAAGACGTGGAGACCGGCAAGGCCAAGAGCGCCAAGGACGGCGGCCGCCCGCAGTTGCTGCGCACCATGGTCGGCGCCGAGGAGATCGCCGAAGTGGTGGCGCGGGCCACCGGCATCCCGGTGTCCAAGCTGATGCAGGGCGAGCGCGAAAAGCTGCTGCTGATGGAAGACCGTCTGCACCAGCGCGTGATCGGCCAGGAAGAAGCGATCAGCGCCGTGTCGAATGCAATTCGCCGTTCGCGGTCGGGCCTGTCGGACCCGAACCGTCCCACCGGCTCGTTCCTGTTCCTCGGCCCGACCGGCGTCGGCAAGACCGAGCTGTGCAAGGCGCTGGCGAACTTCCTGTTCGACAGCGAGGAGCACCTGATCCGCGTCGATATGAGCGAGTTCATGGAGAAGCACTCGGTCGCCCGCCTGATCGGCGCGCCGCCCGGATACGTGGGGTATGAGGAGGGCGGCTACCTGACCGAAGCCGTGCGCCGCAAGCCCTACAGCGTGATCCTGCTCGACGAAATCGAGAAGGCGCACCACGATGTGTTCAACGTGCTGCTGCAGGTGCTGGACGATGGCCGCCTGACCGACGGCCACGGCCGCACCGTGGACTTCAAGAACACGGTGATCGTGATGACGAGCAACATCGGCTCGCACCGGATCCAGGCGATGGTGGGCAAGCCTTACGAGGACGTGAAGGAAGCCGTCTGGGACGAGCTGAAGAACCATTTCAGGCCCGAGTTCCTCAACCGCATCGACGAGACGGTGGTGTTCCACGGCCTCGACGCGAAGGACATCGCCAAGATCGCGGCGATCCAGCTCAAGGTGCTGGAGCAGCGGCTGGCGAAGATGGACCTCGCGCTGCAGGTGTCGCCGGCGGCCTTGGAGGAGCTGGCGAAGGTCGGCTTCGATCCGGTGTTCGGTGCGCGGCCCCTCAAGCGCGCGATCCAGCAGCGCATCGAGAATCCGCTGTCCAAGCTGATTCTGGAAGGGCGCTTCCCGCCGAAGAGCACGATCCCGGTGGACGTCGATCCGGTGCGGGAACCTGGCGTGTTCCACTTCGGGGGCGTGCAACCCGTGCCCGAAGAGGCGACCGCGTGATGCTTCACCTTTCCCCTTTGGGGGAAGGCCGGGATGGGGGCATCTCCCGAATGGCGGCATCTTCATGCTCGCTTAAGATTCGCACTTCATGCTGCGTATCTCGTCCTCACCGATTCAACGAATGCCTACCTTCCTGAGTTTCCTCTTGCGTGTGTTCCTGGTTGCCGGCGGCCTGCTGTTCGCGGCCAGCCTGGCGGTGCTTGTGGTGCTGATGGCCGGTATCTGGGGCGTGCGCAGCGCCTGGGCCACGCTCACCGGCCGCCCGGTCATGCCGTTCATGATGCGCATCGATCCGCGGGCGGGGTTCGATCGCATGTACCGGCGTCCCGTGGAAAGCCGAGCGAGCCGCACGCCGCGCGCGGATGCCGTTCACCCGCAAGCCAACGCTGCCGACATCACCGACGTCGAAGCCCGTTCACCTCGGCCGTAACGCGCCGGCGCCGCCGGCCGGGGCTCCTAGAATCGTGGCTCACCACCCTTCAGGAGAAAAGCCATGGCCAGAGGTTACTGGATCGTTCGCGTCGACATCCGCGACCCTGAGGCATACAAGAAGTACATCGCCGCGAACGCCAAACCTCTGGCGCACCATGGCGCGCGATTCCTGGTGCGCGGCGCGCCGTTCGAGAACGTGGAAGGCACCAGCCGGACGCGCAACGCGGTGATCGAATTTCCCAGCTATCAGGCGGCCCTTGACTGCTATCGCTCGCCCGAATACCAGGCGGCGGTGAGGCTGCGCGAGCCGGTCTCGACGGCCGACCTGATTATCATCGAGGGGTACGAGGGGCCGCAGCCTGCGTGACTCCCCGACAGCGGAAAGCCACCATGTTCCAAGCCCTCGTTCTCGACAAGACACCCGAATTCAGCGCCTCGGTGCGCGAGGTGGACGACAGCTTCCTGCCGGAAGGCGACGTCACCCTGGACGTCGAATACTCGACGATCAACTTCAAGGACGCGCTGGCCATCACCAATCGCTCGCCCATCGTGCGCAGCTGGCCGATGGTGGCGGGCATCGATGGCGCAGGCACGGTGACGGCCAGCGAGTCGGGCCCCTGGAAAGCGGGGGACCAGGTCATTCTCAACGGATTCGGCGTCGGGGAGCTGCACAAGGGCTGCCTGGCGCAGCGCGCACGCCTGAAGGGGCAGTGGTTGATCCGCAGGCCCGAGCGATTCAGCGCCAAGCAGGCGATGGCGATCGGCACGGCGGGCTACACGGCGATGCTGTGCGTGCTGGCACTGGAGAAGCACGGGCTGCAGCCCGGCGACGGCGAGGTGCTGGTGACCGGCGCGACCGGCGGCGTCGGATCCATCGCGGTGGCGGTGCTGTCCAAGCTCGGTTACCAGGTCGTCGCTGCCACCGGCAAGGCCGCCGAGGCCGATTACCTCAAGGGCCTCGGCGCCAGCGCCGTCATCGATCGCGCCGAACTTGCCGCGCCCGGCAAGCCGCTGCAAAAGGAGCGCTGGGCCGGCGTGGTCGACGCGGTCGGCAGTCACACACTGGCCAACGCCTGCGCGCAAACGCGCTATCGCGGCGCGGTCGCGGCTTGCGGTCTTGCTCAAGGTGCGGACCTGCCGGCGACGGTGATGCCCTTCATCCTGCGCGCGGTCGCGCTCTTGGGCGTCGAAAGCGTGATGGCGCCGCTGGCGCTGCGCGAGCGGGCCTGGAGCCGGCTGGCGCAAGACCTCGATGCGGCCAAGCTGGATGCCATCACCACCGAGGTGCCCTTGTCGGAAGCGATCGCTCATGCCGAGCTTTTGATGCAGGGCAAGGTACGCGGCCGGATCACGGTGCGTAATCGCGACTAGCCGCACTAACGATCCCACGCGGCGCCCGAAAAGGACCCGACTTCCATGGCCGCGAAGACATCGACACCGGGACCCGGCGAGCGCCTGCGCGTCTCTCCCGCTTTTTCTCTCGCTTTCAGCCAGGACGGCAAGCCCTACGTCGAGAAGGAAGTGGAGCCGTACGTGCAGTACTGGCTGAACGAGCGCTATCGCATCCTGCACTCCCTGTTCGCGGCGCGCGGTGGGGCGACGGCCAACGAGGCCATCGATCTTTATTTCCGCGTGACGCGCGCGGCGAAAAGCGAGGCCGAGAAGAAGCGGCTGGCGAAGGCGATCGCAGACATGCGTTCGGCGCAGGTGCTGCTCGGATCGGGGGACGACGTTTCGCGTTACGACGCGAAGATGGCGCGCGACTACCTCATGCATCGGCCGTTCCCGCGCCAGCTCACGGAGTTTCTCGTTCGCACCGCGCCGGTGCGGGAATCGTCACGCGTGCTCGACCTCGCGGGCGGGCCGGGCGATCTCGCCATCCAGCTGGCCCAAGTGTCGAAAGACGTGACGCTGATGGAGCTTTCGCGCGGCTTCGTGAATGCGGCCAAGGCGCGTGCGAAGGGTCTTGGCGTCAGTCTCACCGCGATGCACGAATCCGCCAACCGCTTCATGTTCATGGACGACGAATACGACGTCGTCACGGTGTCCCAGGCGCTCCATTGGCTCGACGACGTCATGATTTGCCGCGGGCTCACGCGCGCGCTGCGCCCCGATGGCAGCTTCTTCGTCGTCCACGCTTCGATGGAGCTGCCCGACAGCCATCCGTTGGCTATGGTCTTCGGGGACCGGTCGATCCTTGGCCACAAAGACCCGCATCCCTTCAGAACGCAGGTGGGCGCGCTGATGCGGCGCCTCACGCTGCTGCTCGACGCACTCGACGCGCCGGACGTGCACCGGCACGATCCGACGCAGCGCTGGCGCACCGCGGGCGGCCCGCCGGTCGCGCGGATCACGCCTGCCGGCGTTTCGCTGTTCCGGCAATCGCGGCCCTTCGACATGGGCTATGCGCGCGGCTTTCTCACGTCCCGGCACATCGAGAGCGCCGGGCACGACCCGGCAAACGTCTGGCGCGAGCTGGAGCTGCGGTGCGCCGCCGCGACACCCGATCAGATGATCGGTGCTTTCGATTGGGCCGTCCTGCATTTCAGGCGGGGAGGGGAGCGCTACGAGCTCGCCGCGCTCGAAGCGGCGCCGGTGACCGCGCTGGAGTGGGAGCCACGCGTGATCGCGTGAGCAGGACTCACGCGGGCGCCGGTGGCACCGGCGCGCCGGCCGGGCGCGAAAAAGTTCCGCGGCGCCGTCAGCGTATTCCCTGGTATCTGGGGGCGCCGCGGCCGCGTTGAACCTTCGAGCAGTATCGAAGGGGCGTCATCATGCTGGTACACCGCGCAGACATCACCACTTCCGAGCGCCGGGCGTTCGAACAGGCGATCCGTGCCAGCGGCAGGGATCCCGCCAGCTTCAAGGCCGAGCTGTTCGAGGCCACGCTGATCGAACTCGGTCGCACGCTGCGGCGGGTGCACGTGGCCGCCTGCGGGCGCGCCGCCCAATACGAGGCGAGTTCGGGATGCTGGACCCAGAGCTTCGCGCAGCACCTGGCCAAAGGCGTCTTCGGCTAGCTTGCCCGGAACTCAACACGGCGCGGCGCGCATGGACGATACTCGGCCTTCAAACCAGGAAGGTCCCATGAATCTCGTTCCACACATCGGTCCGGTCGCGGCGCTCGTCGCCGGCATCCTGATTCTGCTGATGCCCAAGCTGCTCAACTACATCGTGGCGATCTACCTGATCATCATCGGCGCGGTCGGCCTGTTCGGCCGTTAGGCGCGCCGGTCAAGCTGCGTTGGCCGCGTAGTTCGCGTACAGCTTCTGCATTCCGCCCAGCCAGCGGTCGTAGTCCTGCGCCTTGTTCAGGAAGTACTTCGCCACCTCGGGATGAGGCAGCACCAGGAACTTCTCGTCGCGCATTGCGGCAACCACGTCCCCGGC
>JAQGMT010000429.1 GCA_028292185.1 Ramlibacter sp.
GGCCATCGTGCTGCCGGTGGATTTCGATGAGGTGCGCACGTATTCCCGCCTGTTCAAGAGCACCATTGCGGAGATCGCGCCGGTGATCGAGGACCGCGGGGTGGACGAGGTGTACATCGACTTCACAGAGGTGCCGGGTGGCCAGCGCGAAGGCGGCCGGGCGCTGGCGCGGCTGATCCAGCGTGCCATTCACGAGAACACGGGCCTCACGTGCTCGATCGGCGTCGCGCCCAACAAGCTGATCGCCAAGATGGCCAGCGAGTTCAACAAGCCCAACGGCATCAGCATTCTGTACGAGCAGGACGTGCAAGAGAAGATCTGGCCCTTGCCGGTGCGCAAGATCAACGGCATCGGCCCGAAAGCCGAAGCGAAGCTGGCCAAGCTGCACCTGCACACCATCGGCGACATCGCCGCCCAGGACCGCGAGTGGCTGGTCGACAACTTCGGCAAGTCCTACGGCGCCTGGATGCACGATGCCGCCTGGGGCCGCGATGACCGGCCGGTGGTCACCGAGAGCGAACCGGTCTCGATGAGCCGTGAAACGACGTTCGAACGCGACCTGCACGCGGCGCGCGACCGCACTGCACTGGGCGAGATCTTCACGCAGCTGTGCGTCAAGGTGGCCGATGACTTGCAGCGCAAAGGCTATGTGGGCAAGACCGTCGGCATCAAGCTGCGCTACGACGATTTCAAGATCGCCACGCGCGACCAGACCCTGGATCACTTCACCGCCGACGCGAAAACCATCCGGCAGGTGGCCGGCCAATGCCTGAAGCGGGTGGACCTGAGCCGGCGCCTGCGGCTGCTCGGGGTGCGGGTGGGAAAGCTCGCGAAGGCGGGCTCCCCCGAAGCGAGCGCCCCTCCCGCCAGCGCAGCCACGCTGCAAGGCGCCGCACACATTGCGCAGGAACCCAGCGCCAACGAGCGCACGCTCGATCTGTTCTAGCCGATTAGCCGCTGCTCAGGCGAATGAGGTTCCACGAGGCAGGCAGCAGCGTGGCATGCACGCGGTTCGCGTCCATCGTGACGCCTTCCAGCGGCGCTGGCGCCACCTTGTCGGGTTCGTCGCGCGTGTTGGCGGCATCCAGGTCGTGGTGCTGCAATTGCTGCGCCTGCGCGATGGACAACGATCCATAGCCTTGCACGCTGACTTCCAGCGGCATCGGCTCCTGCAGATGGCGATTCAGCGCGAACAAGGTCAGTGCGCCGACCGGATCTTCGACCGCCGCCAGTTTCAAATAAGGCACCGCGGGCAGGGCAAAGCGCAGCTCGGCCCCCGGGACCGGATCGTAGTAGCACGCCTGGTAACCCGGTGAGTCAATCTCGGCGCGCAACACACGGCCGCGCCCGAACCGGCTCATCTGGGCGAATGGATGAAAGATGGTCTGGCGCCACGCTGGCCCGCCGGTCTCGGTCATGATCGGCGCGATGGCGTTCACCAGTTGCGCGAGGCACGCCACTTTCACGCGGTCGGCGTGATTGAGCAGTGAAATGCACGCTCCCCCGAAAGCGAGCGCGTCGCGCATCGTGTAGATCTCTTCCAGGATGGGCGGCGCCACCGGCCAGCCCGGCTTCGCTCGCGCACCTTCGGCGTTGCCGCGCGTTCGATACCAGACGTTCCACTCGTCGAAGCTGAGCATGATCCGCTTGCCGGACTGCTTGCTCGCCCCCACCGAATCGGCGATGGCCACCACCTCGTCGATGAATCCGTCCATCAGGTCCGAGCTGGCCAGAAAGGCCTCGGTGTCCTGCGCATAGTTGTTCAGGTAGGTGTGCAGCGAGATGTAGTCCACGTGCTCGAAGGTGTGCTGCAGCACCGTCTCCTCCCAGCCACCGAAGGTCGGCATATTGCGGCCCGACGAGCCGCAAGCCGCGAGCTCGATGTCGGGCTGGGTCCACTTCATCAGCTTCGCCGCTTCGGCGGCGACCCGGCCGTACTCGTGCGCACCCTTGGTCTCCATTTGCCACGGCGCGTCCATCTCGTTGCCCAGGCACCAGAGCTTCACGCCGTGGGGTTGGGCCCAGCCGTGGCGGCGGCGCAGGTCGGACCATGCGGTGCCTTGCGGATGGTTGCAGTACTCCAGCAGGTTGCGGGCCGCATCGCCGCCGCGCGTCCCCAGGTTCACCGCCAGCATCGGTTCCGCACCCGCCAGGGCGCACCAGTCGATGAATTCGTTGGTGCCGAATTGATTCGTCTCGGTGGCACCCCACGCGAGGTCAAGGCGCCGCGGGCGATCCTCGCGCGGCCCCACGCCGTCCTCCCAGTTGTAGCCGGACACGAAGTTGCCGCCGGGGTAGCGCACCATCGCGGGCCGCAGTTCACGCACCAGCGCGAGCACGTCGCGGCGAAATCCGTTTGCGTCCGCCTCCGGATGGCCGGGCTCGAAAATTCCACCATAGATACAGCGGCCGACGTGTTCGACGAACGCGCCGAACAGCCGCGGGTCGGTGTCGCCGATGACCGCGTCGTGCCTGAGCGTGACGGTGACCTTGCGCATGCAGCCGGCGCGAAACTACTGGCGGGCGGTCCTGATATTGGCCGGGATGGGCATCGGATGGCTGCATCGAAACGGATTGATGTCCAGGCCGCCCCGCCGCGTGTAGCGCGCGTACACCGCCAGCTTCACCGGCTTGCAGCGCCGCAGGATGTCCATGAAGATGCGCTCGACGCAGTGTTCGTGGAAGCCGGGGTGGTTGCGATAGCTCACCAGGTAGCGCAGCAAACCGCCCTGGTCGATCTGCGGGCCGCTGTAGCGGATTTGCACGCTGCCCCAATCGGGCTGGCCCGTCACCGGGCAATTGCTCTTGAACAGGTTGGTGGTCAGCACTTCCTCGACGGGCTTCTGGTCGAACGCGGCGCCGAGCAACTCGGGCGCGGGCGTGTAGTCGGTGCATTCGATGTCCAGCCGGTCAAGGCTCAAGCCATCGAGCTCCTGCACCGGCTCGCGATCGAACTCGTACGGCAGCAGGATGCGCACACCCACCGACGACTGGCGGGGCGCGCCGCGCCACACGGCTTCGCTCACGTCGGCCCGGATCC
>JAQGMT010000436.1 GCA_028292185.1 Ramlibacter sp.
GAGTGGGCCCAGATGTTCAGCGACCGGCCCAAGCAAGGCGGTGAGGGGCCATCGCAAGGGGTGGACCCGAAAGAGTTCCAGCAGTATTTCGAGCGGCACGGCCGCTTCACCGCCGGCATGGGCACGCACTATCGCCCGTCCGTCATCACCGGCGACGCCGCGCACCAGCATCTGGCCGCGGGCCTCGTGATCGGCATGCGCTTCCACTCCGCGCCGGTGGTGCGGGTCGCGGATGCCCGGCGTTTGCAGCTGGGACATGTCGGCAAGGCGGACGGCCGTTGGCGCCTGTACGCCTTCGCCGGCGCGAACGATCATCGCGACACCCGCGCGGGTGTCCATGCGCTCTGCCGGTTCCTGGAGGAATCGCCCGATTCGCCGCTGCGCAGGCACACGCGTGCGGGCCAGGACATCGACGCGGTGTTCGATCTGCGAGCCATCTTCCAGCAGCGGCACGAAGAACTGGCGCTTGCGTCGCTGCCGGCCTTGCTGCTGCCGCGCAAGGGCCGCTACGGCTTGCGCGATTACGAAAAGGTCTTCTGCCCCGACTTGAAGAACGGCCCCGACATCTTCGACCTGCGCGGCATCGACCGCGCGCAAGGCGCTTTGGTGGTGGTGCGCCCCGACCAATACATCGCCCATGTGCTGCCGCTCGGGGCGCACCAGGCGCTGGCCGCCTTCTTCGCCGGGTTCATGTTGCCGGTCTGAGATCGCGCGCGGCTGTGGGCAGCGGCAACGCCGTCTTGTAGCGCACCTGCTTCAGCGCAAAGCTGGAGCGGATTTTCTCGATTCCCGGTATCGGCGTGAGTTGGTTCAGGATGAATTTCTCCAGTGCCGCGATGTCGGCCACGGCCACGCGAATCAGGTAGTCGCTGTCGCCGGTCATCAGGTAGCACTCCATCACCTCGTCATGTTCGGCGATGCGGCGCTCGAATTCCGCCAGCGATTCGCGCGCCTGTTCTTTCAGGCTGATGTTGATGAAGACGTTCAGGCCCAGCCCCAGCGCCTTCGGGTCGGCCAGCGCCACGTAGCGCTGGATCACGCCGTTGTTCTCCAGCGCCTTCACGCGCATCAGGCAAGGCGAAGGCGAGAGGTGGACTCGCTTGGCCAGGGCCACGTTGGTCAGCGAGCTGTCTTGCTGCAGCTCGGCCACAATTCTCAAATCCACCGCGTCCAGTTGCATCTTGTGCTTTCAATCTCAGCCGACGCGGCATTCTATGCGGCGTGCCGCTGCCAACGCCGGTTTACTGGGCTGTACGCGCGCGAGGCGGGGGCGCTCAAGGCCCTTGTCTCCCGAAAATCGATAATGCGGACCACATGACGCCTGATGTCCCACTTCACCCTGCCGGCTGCGCCTGCGGCATCGACGCCCACGCCCACGTCGTTCCCGAGAATTTCCCGCGCTACCTTGGCTCCAAAGCGCCCGCGGATTGGCCTGCGATGGAAGCCGCGCAGGCCTGCCACCGCAACGTGATGATCTCGGGCAAGGTCTATCGCACCGTGTCCGACCGATGCTGGGACACCGGCAAGCGCATGGCCGACCTGACGGCCATGGGCCTGGCGCTGCAAGTGGTGTCGCCGATGCCGGAGCTGCTGTCTTATTGGATGGCCGCCGCCGACGCCCAGCAACTGCTGCGCTACATCAACGAGCAGATCGCCGTGATGGCCGCTGAGAGCGGCGGCGCGATCGCCGGGCTGGGCGCGGTGCCGCTGCAGGACATCGACCTGGCGATCCGCGAGCTCGAATACGTCGTCAAGACGCTCGGCTTCGCGGGCGTGGAGGTGGGCAGCAACATCAATGGCGAGCCGATCGGCGCGCCGCGCTTCGACCCTTTCTTCGAAGCTTGCGAAAGCCTGGGCGCCTCGGTGTTCGTCCACGCGATCCGGCCGGCCGGCATGGACCGGCTGGTCGGCCCTGCGCCTTTGCAGCAGGTGCTCGGCTTCCCCGGCGACATCGGCCTGGCGGCGGCGTCGGTCATCACCACCAACCTTTTGGTTCGCCGGCCCAAGCTGCGCATCGCCTTCAGCCACGGCGGCGGCAGCCTGGCGATGCTGCTGCCCCGGCTGCAACAAGGCTGGGCCGTGTTCCCTGTATTGAAGGAGGCCCTGACTGCGGCGCCGCTGGAGCAGGCGCGCAAGCTGTTCTACGACACCCTGGTGTTCGACACGCCGACGCTGCGGCATCTGGTGTCGGTGTTCGGAAGCTCGCAGCTTTTGATCGGCACCGACTACCCCTTCAATTTCCATGACTCGACGCCGGTGCAGCGCATCGAGTCCGCCGGCTTCGACCAAGCCACGGCGATGCAGTTGATTCGCCACAACGCCGAGCGCTTCCTCGGCTTGGCGCAAAAAGCGAGCGCGGCATGAAAGGACGCGGGGCACCCGCTTTAGTGGGGTCCGGGCCGCCATGGTTCCGGCGGGCGGCATTTTGTGCTGCTGAGGCGGCGCCCGGCGGTATTTTCCAGAACCCTATTCCGGCGCTTCCGGCCTACAGTGAGCGTCGGAGCACCGCCACATGACCGACCACAGCCTCACCCGATTCCTCAACGCCAACGGCGACATCGACCCCGCAGAAACCGCGGAGTGGCGCGAGGCGCTGCTGTCGCTCGTCGCCACGCACGGCCCGGCGCGGGCGCGCTTCATCCTGGACGAACTGGCGTCGATGGCGCGCAGCCCGCACGTCGCCTGGTCGCCGGAACTGGTGACCCCGTACGTCAACTCGATCGCCGTGGACCAGCAGCCGGCGTTTCCCGGGGATCTGGCGCTGGAAGAAAAGCTGGCCTCCCTGATGCGCTGGAATGCACTGGCCATGGTGGCGCGCGCGAACATGGCCTACGGCGAGCTGGGTGGTCACATCGCCAGTTATGCCAGTGCGGCCGACCTGTTCGAAGTGGGCTTCAATCATTTTTTCCACGCAAAGAACGAATCGCATGGCGGCGACCTGGTGTTCTTCCAGCCGCACAGCGCGCCCGGCGTGTATGCGCGTGCCTATCTGGAAGGCCGCCTGAACGAAACCGACCTCGCGCACTACCGCCAGGAAATCACGGCCGGGCGCGAAGGCGTGCGCGGCCTCTCGAGCTATCCGCATCCCTACCTGATGCCGGACTTCTGGCAGTTCCCCACCGGCTCGATGGGCATCGGGCCGATCAGCTCGATCTATCACGCACGCTTCATGCGCTACCTGTCGCACCGCACACTGCTGGAATGCGCGGGCCGCAAGGTGTGGGGCGTGTTCGGCGACGGGGAGATGGACGAGCCCGAGAGCATGAGCGCGCTCACGCTGGCGTCGCGCGAAAAGCTGGACAACCTCGT
>JAQGMT010000453.1 GCA_028292185.1 Ramlibacter sp.
GAAACATCGCGGCCACTGCCGTGGCGCGGGCCGCACCGGACGGCTACAACCTGCTGGTGGGCTATTCGATGTTCCACGTCGGAAATCCCTCGATGTTCAGCAACTTGAGCTGGGATCCCCTGCGCGATTTCGCGCCGGTCGCCATGCTGGTCGTGTCGCCGCATGTGCTGGCGGTGCATCCCTCGGTGCCGGCCAGGACCCTGCGCGAGTTCGTCGACTACGTCCACGCGAATCCGGGCAAGGTCGATTACGCGACGTCCGGCAACGGCTCCGTCCCGCACGTGGGGGTCGAATTGTTCAAGCAGCAGAACAACCTCTTCATCGTGCATGTGCCTTACCGTGGCGGCGGCCCCGCGATGCTGGACGTCGTGGCGGGCAATGTGCAGATGACGGTGGCGACACCGCCCACCTTGCTGGGTTTCGTGCAGTCCGGCAGGCTGCGCGCGCTTGCCGTGGCGGCCAAGAAGCGGCTGCCGCAGCTGCCCGACGTGCCGACCTCCGCCGAGGCCGGCTTTCCGGGCTTCGAGCTGGAGGCGTGGGTGGCGCTGTTCGCGCCCAAGGGCACCCCGCCGGCCGTCATCGACAAGCTCAGCGCGGCGGCGAAGCTGGCCATCGAGTCACCCGCGGTGCGCAAGTCGGCCGAGACCGCGGGCCTGGAAGTGCGCTACATGACGCCGCCGCAACTCGACGCCGTGGTTCGCTCGGACATCGTGTACTGGTCCAAGGTCATCAAGTCGCGCAATATCCGCATCGAGTAGCGGCGGCGCGCACCCGGACTGCGGAAACCTGGCCCGCTCGCCGTTGCTCACAAGCTGCGGTCGTTCAGTCCCACCTTGGCGTAGATCTCGTTCACGTGCTTCTTCACGCTCTCGGGCGTGGTGTCGTGGGCGGGCATGTGGGCCCAGCCCACCTTGCTCCTGGCGTACTGGCCGATGACTTCGTCCTGGTCGCCCGTTGCTCCGCTGATGCCGTAAGCGCCGACCATTTCATCGCCCTTGAAAACGGGCGCGCACCCGCCGGATGCGCACACCTGGCCGTTGGACAGGATGGCCGTGTTCACCAGCATCTGCGGATTGCGTTCCTTGAACCATTGCTGGATCACCAGGCCGTCGGTGAACCGCGGGCTCATGGAGCGGAAGGCGGCGACGGTATAGGCCTTGGCCCGCGCGGTGTCGGGCGTGATGAAGCCGGCATCGTCCATGCGTTCCAGTGCGATCAGGTGTCCTTCAGGGCCGACGACGGCGATCGAGACGGGCACGCCCATCTCGCCGGCCTTCTCGCTGACCGCCTGGATGAACTCGCGGCATTCCGCCGCAGTGAGCTTTGCCATGTGCTATTCCTTTCGTGTTGGTTTCATTCGGCCTTCATGCCGGTGGCCTGGATGACCTTTGACCAGCGCGCGGCTTCGCTGCGCAGGTACTGGTTGAACTCCTCGCCGCTGGTGGTGACGGCGTCGATGCCTTGCGCCTTGTAGATGCGATCGACCTCGGGCGACTCCAGTGCGGCATGGGCGGCGGTGCGCAGTTTGGCCACCACGTCGGGCGGCGTTCCGTTCGGCGCAACCAGCCCCATCCACACCGCGGTGTCGAAGCCCTTGAGGCCCAGTTCGTCCAAGGTCGGCAAATCGGGTGCGATGGCGGTGCGCTTCAGGCTGGTCACCGCCAGCGCCTTCAGCTTGCCCGCGCGAACGTGCTGCAGCACCGACGAGGCCGGCGAAAACATGAGTTGCACCTGTCCGCCGAGCAGGTCGGTCACCGCGGGCGTGCTGCCGCGGTAAGGGACATGAATCATTTTCACGCCGGTCATCATCGAGAACAATTCGCCGGAGAGGTGCGGCGACGTGCCGACGCCGGAGGAGCCGAACGAGAGCCCGCCGGGTTTCGCCTTGGCCAGCTTGATCAGGTCGGCGACCGTGTTCACCTCGAGCGAAGGATGCGCCACCAGCACGTTCGGCACGCTGCCAATCATGGTGACGGGCATCAGGTCCTTGGTCGGGTCCACCGCGGTCGAGTTCGGAAATGCGGCGTTGATGGTGTTGGCAATCGTCACCACGAAAAGCGTGTAGCCATCGGGCGGCGCGGAAGCCACGGCCTTGGCCGCGATGTTGCTGCCCGCGCCTGCGCGGTTCTCCACCACGAAGGGCTGTCCCAGGCGCCTGCCCATGCCTTCGCTCACCGCGCGTGCCGCGACATCGGCCGCCGTGCCGGGCGGGAAGCCGACCAGCACCTTGACGGGGGCAGAGGGGTACGCCGCCTGCGCCGCCGCGATCCGCGGACCCGCGCCGAGCATCAAGGCCGCCCAGCCGATCAGTTGTCTTCGATCCATGTCTCTCCTTTGGTGGTGACGCATGATAGAACGCAGCGCCGCCGCGAAAGCCCTAAAGTGGTCCGATGCTTCGGATCGGCCTGATCTCCGACGCCCACGGTCTGTTTCGGCCCGAGGCGCTGCAAATCCGGGCAGCGCGGGGCCGCGAAGGTTCAAGCTGCCGGTGACCGCCGGGGAAGTGGCGGTGGCGCAAGACGGCTCATTCGCGCCCCGCTGGGTCGACCTGCTTTCGGCTTCGCGATCGAGCCAGAAATAGCAGCCGCTTTTGAGCGGTGTCAAGAAGTTGGGACCGCCGCCGTGCTCCACTGTCCGCATGAGCACGGAGATCCTCACCAGGTTTGACGAGTTCGAGTCGAGCTGGGAGGAGGCCACCCGCACACTCGAGCGCCGGGAACTGGCGCTGGGAGAGGCGATGCGCGCCTACCGGCAGCACCGCCAGGTCTGCACCACCAGCCGCGTTGCCGAAGCTTTGGCCCGCCACGAGGAAGCAAAGGAAGCGGTGGATTCCCTGATGCACGCCATCTGGGCGAAATTGTTCTAGGCCCCTGACGCCAAGCGGCTCTATTCGACCGCGACCGTTCCCATCATGCCGCCGGCGGCGTGCTCCAGGATGTGGCAATGGAACATCCATTCGCCCGGGTTGTCGGCGACGAACGCCACCTGCACGGAGCCGCGCGGCGAGACCATCACCGTATCGCGCCACGGCCGGAACTGGGTGGGCCGGTCGTTCACCCGCAGCACCCGGAATGAGTGGCCGTGCAAATGCATCGGGTGCTCGAACTCGGTTTCGTTGATCATGGTCAGGGCGATGTGTTCGCCCTTGCGGAAATTGAACATCGGCGTGTGCAGCATCGCGTGTTCATGTTCGGCGACATAGTTCATGGTCCACGTCAGGGCGTGGTCCTGCATGATCTCCGGCACCTTCAGCGCCTTGCCGTCGACCAGGCCGATGGCCGGTTTGCCGAGCATGCCGCCTTCGAAAACGATGAAGTGCTCGATGGCCTTTGACGGGTCGGGCTCGGGCAGGCGATTGGGTTCGATCTGCATCGGGCTGCGCAGCGGCCGGGGCCGTGCGGGCGGCTTCTTGTCGAACACCACCGTCGCGATCTGGTAACCCTTGTCGCGCCGGTCGATGACGGCGAAGCTTTCGCCAGGCGAGCCTTCGCAGTCGAGGACCAGGTCGGTTCGCATCCCCGGGCCAAGCAGCAGCAAACCTTGCGGCAGCGGATGCGGTTCCACCGCCTGTCCGTCATAAGAGACCACCATGGGCTTCTGGCCGCGGAAATCCAGAAGGAAGATGCGGGCCGTGGCGGTGTTCACCAGCCGCAGCCGAATGCGCTCGTTGGTTCGCACCATGATGCGGTTGTCGCGCCCGGTCTGGCGGCCATTCAAGGCGAAGACGTTGCCCAGGCGGCCGCCGCCGCCCAGGTCCTGCATGCGGCCGAAATCCTGCACCTGGCGGCCACCTGCGTCGAGCTTGAAGTCGCTGAGCACCCAGACCAGCTCACGATCGACTTCGATCGGTTTGTCTTCTTCCACGACGATGGCGCCGAACATGCCGCGCGCCACCTGCTCGAAGCTCATCTGGTGCGGGTGGTACCAATAGGTGCCCGAGTCCGGCACCGGAAATTGGTAGTTAAAGGTCTGGCCCACCAACACCGGGGCCTGCGTCACCTGCGGCACGCCGTCCATGGCATTGGGCACCCGGATGCCGTGCCAGTGCACGGTGGTGCTGGCGTCGCCCGGAAGATCGTTCACCAACGCAACGCGGGCGATCTCGCCTTTGCGAAACCGGAGCACCGGGCCGGGCACGGAGCCGTTGAATCCCCACACGTCCGTGCGCACACCGGGCCGGATCGTTTGCGGGAAAGCGCTGGCCCGCAGCTTGAACGGGCCGGCGTCCCGCGACTGCGCGAGAACCGGCAAGGCGAGCACCGACAGGCTGGCGCCGGTGCTTTTGAGAATGTCGCGCCGCGAGAACGTCACTGGAACCTCCTGCCGCCGGATGTCGGGAGCCAGGCAGATTCTCAAGCAGCTTTTGGCGCGCCTATTTGATCCTGATCAACCCGGCCCCGCATGCAGCCGGCGGCGTTGGGCCCCGCGCCGATCAGTTGGGGTCGTAGGCCTGGACGGTCTCCCAGGCCATCGTCTGCAAGTGCCGCGCCACAGCGGGGTCGAGTCCCGCCGTGTAGGCGAGCCCGACCGGCGACTTGCGGAACAGCGACGCGTACGTGGTGCAGGCCGCCAGATAGCTGCCGGCCAGGGTAGGGTGGCGCTTGTCGGCGATGTACAACTCCAGGTCCGGGCGCACCGCCACCGAGCGCGCGAACGCCAATCCGGCGGGGATGACCTGTGCGTTGTTGTCCTTGCCGGCCTGGGTGTAAGCCGCCGCCAATTGCGCCGTCATTTCCGGCTTGTCCTTGTAGGCCCAGGACATGAAGAACACCGGGCGCGCCCCGTGGCTGCGCACGATCTCGCTGTTTTTCTTGGCGTACTCGGTGAAGAGGCCCTTGAGCTGCGGGTGCAGCGGGCACTGGCTGCAATCCATCATCACCGCGACGTCGAACAGCTTGTCCAACTTGTTGAACACGACGTTGTTGGACGCATCGAAGGAGTAGTTGCCGACAGCCTTAGGTCGGAAGTACGACTCCACGTCGTGCCAGTCCGCGCCGGAGCCACTGATGGTGATCATGGTCGAACGGTGCTGGTAGCCCGGCATGCCCGCCGCGATCAGCGGATTGATGTGGCTGGTGATGCCGTTGTTGAAATAGAAGAAGCTGTTGCCGATGTACACCGCGGAGGTCGGCGGCGTGCGGATCGCATCCACGCGGGGCACGGGACCCGGAGCCGGCTTGATGGGCGCGCAGGCCGCGAGCGCCACCGTGGCCGAAATCAACAGCGCGCGCAGGGCGGCGGACAGGGTCGGCATCGAAAATCTCCTCGGTGGTTGCGGCGATGATGCGCAGAATTCCGGCGCGATTTTCTAGGTGTTCTCCCGAACCATTTGCCAGTGCACCGGCATGCAAAGTTGCGCTACGCTACGGGCTCCTCGGCCCCCATAAAGAAGAGACAAGACCCATGATCGATTTTCGTTTGATCCGCCTGGCTGTTGCCGGTGCGGCACTCACCATCACCGCCGCCGCCTGGGGCCAAGGCACGGCTGCCGCGGAGGCGAAGAACATGCGCCTGGTCGGCTACAACGACCTGCAGGCGCGCACTGCATACCAGCCCACCATCTCGCACCAGGGCCAGCGCTATATCGCCTACGTGGGCCATCACGGAGACAACAAGCTCAATCCGCTGACCGGCAAGATGGAAAACAACGGCACGTCCATCATCGACGTGACCGATGTGAAGAATCCCAAGTACCTGGCCCACATTCCGGGCGAGGAGGGCAAGGCGGAAGCCGGCGGCGCGCAGATGGTTCGCGTGTGCAGCGGCGCCGAGCTGCCCAAGGCGGACAAGAGCAAGTTCTACATGTTGCGGGTGTTCGGCAACCAGGCGCACGAAATCTGGGACGTCACCGACCCGGCCAAGCCGTCGCTCCTGACCACCATCGTCAAGGGCCTGAAAGGCACGCACAAGAATTTCTGGGAGTGCGACACCGGCATCGCCTATCTGGTCTCCGGCCATCCGCAGTGGCGCACCAACCGGATGACGCAGATCTATGACTTGTCCGATCCGGCGCATCCGGTCTTCATCCGCAATTTCGGCCTGGTCGGCCAGCAGCCCGGCGCCGGCGGCGACGTGCCGATCGCAGTGCACGGGCCTATCTCACCCGGCCCCAAGGGCTAACGCGTTTACTTCGGATACGGCACCAACACCGAAGGCGTGGTGCAGATCGTGGACCGCGCCAAGCTGCTCAGCGGCGCCGCCGAGCCGACGCCGGAGAACCTGTTGTCGCCGCAGATCGCGCGGCTGGACCTGCCGCCGATGCACGGCGCGCACACCGTGTTCCCGATGCTCGGGATGGACGTCCCCGAGTTCGCCAAGAATCTGCTGGGCAAGAAGCGAGACATGCTGGTGATCACCGACGAAGCGATCCAGAAGGAATGCCTGGAAGGACGGCAGATGGTGTGGTTCGTCGATGCCAGCACCGAGACCAAGCCGTTCGGGGTGGCGAGCTGGACGGTGCCGGAAAAGAGCGGCAACTTTTGCGCGCGCGGTGGCCGCTTCGGCACCCACTCGTCCAATGAGAGCACGGCGCCCGTCTTCTACAAGAAGATCATGTTCTTCGCCCACTTCAACGCGGGCGTGCGGGCGCTGGACGTTCGCGATCCTTTCAGTCCCAAGGAGATCGCCTATTTCATTCCCGCGGTGAACAAGAACACCGTGGTGCTGGAAACGCCCGCGAGCCAGGCGGGCAAGCTTCCCTACACCGAGGCCGCCAACAAGGTGGCCATCCAGACCAACAACGTCGAGGTCGACGATCGCGGCTATATCTACATCGTGGACCGCGCGAACACCGGCATGCACATCCTGGAGCTGACCGGGCCCGCCCGCAACATCGCGGACTGGAGCGCCGCGGCCAAGTAGCCACTCCGTGCTATCTCGTGCCGCTCTGGCAGCGGCGTCACTGCTGCCCGGCGCAGTCTGGGCACACGGCTTCGAGGAGAAGCACGATCTCCCCGCGCCGCTGACCCACTTCATGGCCGGCGCCGCGGCGGCGGTGGCTTTGTCGTTCGTGCTCGCGATACTTTTCGCGCGCCGCGCACCAGTCTTGGCGGAGGTCGTGCCCGGCGCGGCTCGCCGGGCAATCCCTGTTCCTGCGGCGGTGCGCACCTGCGTTCGGATTGCGGCGCTGGCACTGTTCGTCGTCACGGTCTTCGCTGCGTTCGCCGGAATCGCCGAGCCGATGATGAACCTCGCGCCCACCATGGTGTGGATCGTGTGGTGGGTCGGCTTGTCCTTGGTTGTGGCTTGCTTGGGCGACATCTGGCCGCTGCTCGATCCCTGGGCGACGCTGTTCGACGCAGCCGATGCGACGGCGCGGCGGCTCGGATCGCGCAAGGGCATCGCACTCGGCTGGCGCTGGCCGCCTGCGCTGGGTGTCTGGCCGGCGGTGCCCCTGCTGCTGGCCTGGAGCTGGCTCGAAATCGTTTATCCGATTGCGGCGGTCCCGCATCGGCTGGGCGTGACTGCGGTCGCCTGGAGCTTGCTGACTCTCGCCGGCATGGTCTGCTTTGGGCGCGAACGCTGGCAGCGCGGTGGCGACGTCTTCGCGATCTACTTCGCGCTGCTGGGACGCATGGCGCCGCTCGATTGGCGGGACGGCGGCCGCGCCATCGTGACGCGCGCACCGGGCGACGGGCTGGTCGCCGTGCAGCCAGGACGCGAGCTGCCTGCGGGCGGTGTGGCCTTCGTGCTGGCGATGTTGTCCAGCGTGTTGTTCGACGGGCTGCACTCGAGTGCGGCCTGGCCGTGGTTCGAAAGTGTGCTGGCGCGGCTGGTCCCCTTTGGCACGGTCATCGGCGAAACCGTGGAAGGCACCACCGGCCTCGTGCTGGTGTGGCTGGCGTTCCTGGCCGCGTATGGCCTGGCCTGCTGGATCACCGCGCGGCTCACGCGCCACGCGTCGCCAGCGTCCATCGCGCGCAGCTTTGCGCCGACGCTGATACCCATCGCGGTCGGCTACAACGTTGCCCACAATTTCTCGGCCCTGGTGGAGCAGGGGCAGAACACGCTGTACCTGGTCTCGGACCCGTTCGGCTGGCGCTGGAACCTGTTCGGCACCGCCCAGTTGCATACGCGCAGCGGCCTGGTGGATGCACGCCTGACCTGGTACGTTGCGATTTCAATGATCGTGCTGGGCCACTGCATCGGGGTGTGGCTGGCGCACCGCGTCGCGCTGCGCGATCAGCCCCGGCCGCGCGACGCGGCGCGCACCGCGATTCCGCTGGTGCTGCTGATGCTCGCGTACACCGCCATCAGCCTGTTCGTGATCGCCGCGCCGATGGTGCAGTACGTGCCGCACTGATGCGGCCTCGCAATCGGGCTAGCGACCCAGCACCACCAGGAAGCCGTCGAGGTTCTGCCCGCCTTCCTGGCGGATCACGCTCGGCTCGACGCTGATCGTCTCGAATCCGTGAGCGCAGGCCAGAGCGGCGATGTAGCGCAGCGAATGTGCATAGCGGCGGGACGCGCGCAGCACCAGGTCCTCGTCCTCGCTGCGCTCCAGCGAGAAAGCAAACAGGCCGCCGGGCCGCAGCGTCTGGTGCGCAGACTCGAACACCTTCTCCAGCGCGCCCACATAGATGAACACGTCGGTGCAGACGATCAGGTCGAACTGGCCCGCCTTGCCGATCATGTATTGCGCAAGGTCGCTGCAAACCAGCTCGTCGTACAGTTCGCGTTTTTGCGCCGCCGCGAGCATGTTCGGTGAGAGGTCCACGCCCACCATGCGGCGCGCGAGCGGTTTCAGCAGCGGGCCGCAGAGCCCGGTTCCGCAGCCCAGGTCCAGGATGTCGATGTCGCCTTGGGGCCGCAGCCGGGCGATCTGGCCGCAGACCAGTTCGGGCGTCTGGTAATTCAGGCGCCCTTGCAAGTGGTGGTCGAAGGTGTCTGCGTACCAGTCGAACAGGTTGACGACATAGTCCTGGGGCGCCGTGGGCGGCGGCGCCTGCTCGCCAAGCGACGCCAGTACATAGGCCAGGCCGACTTTGTCGCCACCCAGCTCCAGTGAGCGCCGAAACGCCGCGGCCGCTTCTTGCGGACGCTTCTGCAGCAACAGGCACTCGCCGCGGTCGGAGTGAATCTTGGCGTCCCGCGGCGCCAGCTCCAGTGCGCGGTCGTAGTCGGCCAAGCCCTCATCGAGCAGGCGCAGGCCGGTGAGAAGTCCGGCCCGGGCGCTGAGAGCGTCCGCGTCGTCCGGCCTGGCACGCAGGGCCCGGTCGAGTGCGGCGATGCATTCGTGCGGAGATCCCTTCATCCGGCTCAGCACGAAGGCCAGCCGAATCCAGGCCTGCGAGTGGTCCGGGTTCAGCTGGACGGCGCGCCGGTAGCATTCGAGCGCATCGGGATAGCGCTTTTCCTGCTGCAGCACCATGCCCCGGTGATAGTGGGCCTCCGCAAACCCGGGGGCGATCCGCAGCGCGTGATCGATGTCCCGCACCGCTTCGTCCCGGCGTCCCAGCACGAACAGGGCGTGCCCCCGGTGATTTAGTACTTCCGCGTCGGTGCGCCCTTGCAGGGCACGGTCGTAGGCCCGCACGGCCTCGTCGCGGCGCTCCAGGTTGTGCAGGCAGAAACCGCGCTGCGCGTGCGCCTCCGGCAAATCGGGCTGCAGCTGCAGGGCCGCATCCAGGCTGGCGATCGCCTCCTGGTAGCGCCCGATGACGCGCAGAGCCTTCCCGCGGGTGAGCAGGCAGCGTGAGTTGTTTCCGTTCAACGCAAGGGACCGGTCGCAACAGTCGACCGCCTCCGGGCAACGCCCCATATGGAACAGAACCTGCGCCAGATTGGCCCATGCATCGGCGTCCTCAGGGGACAGCGCCAATGACGATTCAATCAGGCGCCGCGCCAGGAACTGGTCGCCTTGTACGCTGACGATCACGCCCAGGAGGTGCAGCGCGTGATAGTGCTGCCTGTGGCTTGCCAGTATTTCCTCGTACAGGGCGCGAGCTTCGGTGAGCTTGCCTTGCTGCTGCAGCTCGACGGCAGCCTTGAAAAGTGCCTCGGCTTGGGGGATGTCCAGGGTCATGAGATGGGTCGGAAACCGGTGCGAGCTCCGCCGGCGGCGGGTGCGGCGCAGACGAACCCGCATTTTTAATTGTGCAAAGTCCGCAACAGCACCACGAAAACTCTGGTAACAGAACGCTGCTCTGCATTAAACTGCGATCCGCAACAATTGTTATAAATGTTGCGCCAAATTAAGGTTCGCTACAATTTTTTTCGAAGCTCCGCGCCTAGGCGTGGCTTCGCAACGGCAGTCAAGGAGTTCACATGTCCGACAGCTTGCAGAAATGGGTGGGACGCAATCGTCCGCCGCGCGTTCAGATCACGTATGACGTCGAAATTGGCGACGCGGTCGAGAAAAAGGAGCTGCCCCTGGTGGTCGGCCTGCTCGCCGACCTGTCCGGCCAGCCCGCCGAACCCCTGCCCAAGCTGAAGGACCGCCGCCTGGTCGAAATCGACCGCGACAACTTCAACGAAATCATGGGCAAGATTTCGCCGCGCCTGGACCTTTCGGTGCCTGACACCATGAAGGGCGAAGGCAACCTGAAGATCGAGCTGAACTTCAAGGAATTCGACGACTTCCACCCGGAAGCCATCGTCAGGCAGGTGCCCCGCCTGGCCAAGCTGCTCGAGGCGCGCCAGCAACTGCGCGACCTGCTCGCCAAGCTGGACGGCAACGACGAACTCGACACCCTGCTCGAGAAGATCGTCCAGAGCACCGACGACCTGAAGACGCTGCAAACGCAAGCCAATGCCGGAGCGCCGGCCGCAGATGCGGGCGCCCAGCCCGAAGCCACCCCCGCCGCCGCCTGACTGGCAGCCAGACCTATCCATCCGCCTGTGTCCTGAACACAAGCCCCCTTTTTCGGAACGGTGATTGACATGGCTACCAAGAAAGCAGAAGCAGCCGGCGCAGCAGGCGCGGCGACCAGTGATACCAGCTCCCTGAGCCTGCTCGACCGCATCGTGGTCGAAGGCAACATGGCCGTGGAGCCGTCGCAAGGCGTCTACGCCAAGCAGCTGATCGGCCAGCTCGCCTCGCAGATCCTGAACGAAGGCATGAAGGCCAGCCCCGACAAGGGCGTGGTCGCCATGATCAACGAGCGCGTGGCCGAGATCGACAAATTGCTGTCGGACCAGCTCAATGCGACGATGCACGACCCGGCCTTCCAGGCGCTGGAAGCTTCCTGGCGCGGCCTGCACGACATGGTGTTCGGCACCGAAACCAGCAGCCGGCTCAAGCTGCGCCTGCTGAACGTGTCCAAGAAAGAATTGCTCAAGGACCTCGAGTCCGCCGTCGATCACGACATGAGCGTCCTGTTCAAGAAGGTGTACGAGGAGGAGTACGGCACCTTCGGCGGCCATCCCTACTCGGTGCTGATCGGCGACTACACATTCGGCCGCCATCCCCAGGACATGGCGCTGCTCGAGCGGCTGTCGAAGGTCGCCGCCGCCGCCCATGCGCCTTTCATCGCTGCGGCCGCGCCGGCGCTGTTCGACATGAAGTCGTTCTCCGAGCTCGGTGTCCCGCGCGACATGTCCAAGATCTTCGAGAGCGCCGAGCTGGCCAGCTGGCGCTCGTTCCGCGAATCGGAAGATTCGCGCTATGTCTCGCTGGTGCTCCCGAGCTATGCCGCCCGCCTGCCGTACGGCGCCAAGACCGTTCCGGTGGAGAACTTCAATTTCGAAGAGGACGTGGACGGCAAAGACCACTCCAAGTACCTGTGGGCCAACTCGGCCTATCAGCTGGGCCTGCGCATCACCGATGCCTTCGCCAAGTACGGCTGGTCCACCGCCATCCGCGGCGTGGAAGGCGGCGGCAAGGTTTCCGGAATGACCGCCCACGCGTACAAGACGGACGAAGGTGACGTGGTTCTCAAGTGCCCGACCGAGGTGCTGATCACCGATCGGCGCGAGAAGGAGCTCAACGACCTGGGCTTCATCGCCATCGTGAATTCCAAGGGCTCGAACTTCGCGTCGTTCTTCGGCGGCCAGACGGTGAACAAGCCGAAGTTGTACAACAAGGACGCGGCGAACGCCAACGCCAACCTGTCGGCCCGGCTGCCCTACGTGCTTGCGGCTTCCCGTTTCGCGCACTACATCAAGGTGATCATGCGCGACAAGATCGGCAGCTTCCAGTCCCGCGGCCAGGTGGAGACCTTCCTGAACAACTGGATCGCCGACTACGTGCTGATCGGCGACTCCGCCCCGCAGGAAATGAAGGCGCGCTTCCCGCTGGGTGCGGCCCGCGTCGATGTGACCGAAGTGGCGGGCAAGCCCGGCGCCTACCAGGCGGTGTGCTTTCTGCGTCCGCACTTCCAGATGGAAGAGTTGACAGCCTCTATCCGACTGGTCGCCGAGTTGCCGGCGCCGGCGGCGTGAAGCCCAGCTCTATTGACGTTCACTTTGCCAGCCAAGAGGTTCATGCATGATTTATCTGAAGATTGATTCGATCAAGGGAAACTGCACCGAGGATCCGTTCAAGGAACAGATCATCGTCGACTCGTTCAACCACGGCCTGCAGCAGTCGCTCACGATGCGCCCGGGCAATACCGAGCGCACCACCGACGGCCCGCAGTTCTCTGAAATGAATTTCACCAAGACGATGGATTCGTCCAGCCCGGCGCTGTATGCCGCCTGCGCCGGCGCCCAGAAGCTGGGAACCGCGGTGATTTCCGTCACCCGGGTCGAAGCCGACAAGTCGATGTCGACAATCAAGTACAACCTGGGCGACGCCATGGTGTCGGGCATCAGCACCTCGGGTTCGAGCTCGGGTGATTTGCCGCACGAGAGTTTCAGCCTCAACTTCACGACCATCACTTCGCAGGTGACCCAGCAAAACGCGGACTCCTCCAAGAAGGGTGTCGCGCCGTTCGGATGGGACCTGAAGGAAGGCAAGGCGCTGGCGCCACCGGCCTGATCGGCCGCTTGCCGCCTGGGCGCGGTGGACCGGGGGAAAGATAAACCATGTCGGAACTCGTACGAGGCGCATCAGTCCCCCTTTTCGACCGGCTTTCGGCGCGGTACGAGGCCACCGGCGACATGCGCCAGCTGCTGTCCCCGGAAGATTTGCAGGCGTCCATCGGCCGCGAGTTATCGCGGCTCATGAACACCCGCTCGCGGCTCACACCGGCTGAATTCCTCCAGGGCACCGGCACCGCCATCGACTACGGCCTGCCGGATTTCCAAGCCTTGTCCGCCCGCTCGCAAGCGCATTCCGACCTCCTGCAGTCGATGGTGACTCTGGCCGTGGGCCAGTACGAACCGCGCCTGAAGGATGTGAGCGTGAAGGTGTTTCCCAGCCCTGGACCCGGCAGCAATGCAACCCTGGTGATCGGCGGAACCGTGAAGATCGGCATGAAACTGCGTCAGTTGAATTTTGAGCTGCAACTCGATCAACGGACGGGCGAGACCGCCGCTGAGGCCGCCTGAAGTGGCCGAGATCCTGCACACAGAGCTGCTCCAGTATTACAAGCGCGAACTGGGCTATTTGCGCGAACAGGGCGCGAGTTTCGCAAGGCGTTATCCCAAGGTCGCCTCCAACCTGGCGCTGCACGGCGCGGAGTCGCTGGACCCCCACACCGAACGGCTGATCGAGTCGGTCGCCTTCCTGGCGGCGCGGGTGCACCAGGACCTGGACCGCGAATTTCCGCAGATCGCCGCCGCATTGCTGGACAACCTGTGCCCATCGCTGATCCAGCCGGTGCCATCGATGACGGTGGCCGAGTTCCAGCTCGATCCGAGCCAGGGCAAGGTCACGGCGGGATTCAAGATTCCCGCCCATACCGCCTTGTATGCCAGTGCGTCCAACGGACTGCAATGCCGCTTTCGCACCGCCTGGGAGACCGTGCTGTGGCCCGTGACCCTGGTGCAAGCCGTGGTGGAAAACGGTGCCTCGCTGAAGCTGACTTTCGAGTGCCGCGCCGACACCGACTTCGCCGAACTGGAAATGGAGCACCTGCGAATCCATTTGCAGGGGGACTGGATGACCACCATGCCCCTGTACGACTTCCTGGTGTCCGACGTCGTGAGCGCGCGCATCCAACCCGAAGGCGGTGTGGCCCGCGCGCTGCCGCCCGATAGCTGGCGAGAAGTGGGCTATGCGGAGGGCGAGAACGTGCTGCCGCAGCCGCCCAATGCGCATCCCGCCTACGGGCTGATGCAGGAATATTTTTCGTTTCCGCGCAAGTTCCATTTCTTCGACCTGAGAAACATCCGCATCAACGCCGCCAAGTGCCGCCGCTTCGACGTCACCTTGAACTTCGAGCAGTCTCCCCGCGGCCTCGGCCATATCGACGAGGACAACTTCCGGCTGGACTGCACCCCGGTGGTCAATCTCTTCCCCAAGACCAGTGAGCCGATCGTCGTCGATCACCGGCACTATGAATACCTGCTGGTGGCCGACCGGCAGCGCGAAGCCACCACCGAGGTGCACTCGATCGTGTCGGTGACGGCCTCCGACCCGAATGCCGAGCGGCCCGTGCTGGTGCCGAGCTTCGCGGCCTTGGGCCACATCGGCTCGGACGACCAGACCCGCTTCTGGTCGGCGCGGCGCGAGCACAGCTTGCGCAAGGACATCTCCGGAACCGACGTGTTCCTGTCGTTCGTGGACCGCGCCAACACCTTCGCCGCGCCCGCCGAACCGGTGATCTTCGCCAACCTGCTGTGCACCAACCGAAGGCTGGCGGAGCAGGTGCCGATCGGCTCGCGCATGGTGGCCGAAGGCGTCTCCAAGACGGCGAC
>JAQGMT010000460.1 GCA_028292185.1 Ramlibacter sp.
TGGTGGCGCAGCAGATGGCGGAAGAGGGCGCCAGCTTTTCGCGCATGCTCGGCGAGCCGGCCGCCCGCGAAGCGTTCACCGCCTTCATGGAAAAGCGCAGGCCGGACTTCTCCAGAACCTGAGAGCGACGCGTGCTCGCTCCTCGCGCGGGGCGCCGCGAATGGATTGGCCTGGCCGTGATCGCGCTGCCTTGCGTGGTCTATGCGATGGACCTGACGGTGCTGAACCTGGCGCTGCCGGCCATCAGCGCGGAGCTCAAACCCAGCAGCACGCAGCTGCTGTGGATCGTGGACATCTACGGCTTCATGGTGGCCGGGCTGCTGATGACCATGGGCACGCTCGGCGACCGCATCGGGCGGCGGCGATTGCTGATGATCGGCGCGGCCGCTTTCGGCATCGCGTCGGTGGTGGCCGCGTTCTCGACCAGCCCCGAGATGCTGATCGCGATGCGCGCGGTGCTCGGCATCGCGGGTGCCACGCTCGCGCCGTCCACCCTTTCCTTGATCCGCAACATGTTCGGCGACTCGCGCGAGCGCACCGTCGCCATCGGCGTGTGGATCTCCAGCTACTCGGTGGGCGGGGCGCTCGGCCCGGTGCTGGGCGGCGCGCTGCTGGAGTACTTCTGGTGGGGCTCGGCCTTCCTGGTCAGCGTTCCTGTCATGGCCTTGCTGTTGCTGGTGGGGCCGGTGCTGCTGCCCGAGTACCGCGACCCCAAGGCGGGACGGCTGGACCTGGCGAGCGCCGCCTTGTCGCTGCTGGCCATCCTGTCGATCATCGATGGCGTGAAGCGCTTCGCGGCGGGCGGAACGGCGTGGCTGGCTGCGCTGACCTTGCTCTTCGGCCTCGCCCTGGGCTGGGTTTTCGTGCGCCGGCAAACCCGGCTTGCCGAACCGATGATCGATACGCGGCTGTTTGGCAGCCGCGCGTTCAGCGCGGCGCTCGCGACTTACACGCTCGCCAGCCTGCTGGCTTTCGGCGTGTTCATCTATGTCTCGCAGTACCTGCAACTGGTGCTCGACATGGGGCCGCTCGAGGCGGGCTTATGGACCATGCCCTTTGCGTTTGGCTTCATCGCCGGCTCCATGCTGACGCCGGCGCTGGTGCGCCGCTATCCGCCCGCCCGTTTGATTCCCGCGGGTTTCGTGGGAGCCGCCATCGGGTTCGCGCTGCTCGCCGCCGCGGCCTCGGTGCGAGCGCCCTGGGTGCTGACCGTGGCGCTGGTCACTTACTCGCTGGCGCTGGCGCCGGTGTTCACGCTGGCCACCGACCTCGTGGTGGGCAACGCGCCGCCGGAGCGCGCCGGCGCCGCCTCCGCGATCTCGGAGACCGGCTCGGAGTTGGGCGGCGCCTTGGGCATCGCCTTGCTCGGAAGTGTCGGTGCGGCGGTGTATGGCGGCGTGCTGAACGATGCGCTTCCCGCGGGGCTCACCGCTGCCGGGCTGGCTGCGGCCCACAGCACACTGGGCGCCGCACTCGACGCCGCGCGCGAGCTTGGAGGTGGGCCTGGCGCGGCGATGGCCGCCGCCGCGCGCGACGCGTTCGTTGCCTCGATGCAGGCCGCGGCGCTGGTTGCCGGCGCCGTGTCGCTGCTGGTGGCTTGGTGTGTTCGTCGCGCGCTGGCCCGCGCGCCCAGTGCCGGCAGGCCGAAATGAAACAATGGGTCACCGAGCCCATGACGCTGTCGATTTTCCGCTGGCCCGTTCGTCGTTGGAGTGAGGCGCAAAAATTCGTCCTCATCCTCAACTCACAGGAGCAACCCATGAAGTTCATGATCATCGTCAAGGCCACACCCGATTCCGAAGCCGGCCGCTTTCCACCCGACAGCGAAAAGATGTTCGCCGAGATGGCCGATTACCACGAGCAGCTCGCCAAGGCAGGCGTGTTGCTCGATGGCTCGGGTTTGCAGCCCAGCAGCAAGGGTTGGCGCATCCGCTACGACGGTGCGCGCCGCACAGTGGTTGACGGCCCGTTCGCCGAGAGCAAGGAACTGATCGCGGGCTACACGGTGATCCAGGTGCGTAACCGCGACGAAGCGTTGGAGTGGTCGCGCCGCTTCCCCAATCCGGTCGGCGGCAACCAGCCGGCCGAGATCGAGGTGCGGCAACTGTACGGGCTGGAGGACTTCGACGGCCTGGTCGAGCCCGGGACTGCCGATCGCTTCAAAAAGATCGGCATGGAGTGAACGTCACGAATCAAGGAACCGCCATGTCACGCCAGATTTTCGTCAATCTCCCGATCAAGAACATAGAGCGCAGCAAGGCCTTCTTCGGCGCGCTGGGCTTCTCGTTCAATCCGCGATTTACCAACGAGCAGGGCGCCTGCGTGGTGATCAGCGACACCATCTACGTGATGCTGCTGGTCGAGCCGTTCTTCCAGACCTTCACCAAGAAGCCGATCGCCGACGCGGCCAGGACCACCGAAGTGCTGGTCTGCCTTTCCTGCGCCAGCCGCGCGGAAGTGGACGACCTCGTGCGCAAGGCCGTCGCTGCCGGCGGCAGCACGCCCAATGCGCCGCAAGACCACGGCTTCATGTACGGCCACGGCTTCCAGGACCTCGACGGCCACATCTGGGAGCTCGTGTACATGGACCCCAATGCGGTCGCTCCGCAAGCCTGATTTCTAGCGCGGATGCACTCGGCCACGCACCAGGCGATCGGCGCGGTATGGCGCATCGAATCCGCGAAGATCGTCGCCAGTGTCGCGCGCATGGTGCGCGACATCGGTGTGGCCGAGGAGCTCGCGCAGGACGCGCTGGTCGCCGCGCTGGAGCGCTGGCCCGCGGATGGCGTGCCCACCAACCCGGGCGCCTGGCTCATGGCGACGGCGAAGAACCGCGCGCTCGACCACTTGCGCCGCGCGAAGATGGCCGGTGCCAAGCTGGACGAGATCGGCCACGACCTCGAGGCGCGGGAGGCGCTGATCGTGCCGGATTTCGTCGATGCGCTCGATGCCGCGCGGCAGGACGAGATCGGCGACGACATGCTGCGGCTGATCTTCACGGCCTGCCATCCGGTGCTGTCCACGGAAGCGCGTGTGGCACTCACGCTCAAATTGCTCGGCGGCCTCACCACGCACGAGATCGCGCGTGCCTACCTCGTGCCGGAGGCGACGATCGCGCAGCGCATCGTCCGCGCCA
>JAQGMT010000470.1 GCA_028292185.1 Ramlibacter sp.
CAGTTCGGTCGCTGGCAATGGGTTGGCCGCGCGCAAGGTCGCGAAGAACGGCTCGATCTGGTCTTTTTTCATGTCGCGAGTGAGTCTACATTCGGTTCCAGGTCGCGTCGCGGCGGGTGGGCGAGCCTCGCGCCGCTGCACACCTTCCGTTCGTTGACATCGCGTCGCGGCAGGCGGCACCCGTCAGGGGCTCATACTGTCTCGGTCACCGCTATCGCGGTGACTGCGCTGTTCGGCCTGGAGCCGGCGCCGGCGAACTCGCTTCGGGCCCTGAGGCCCCTGCGCTCAAACAGCGCCGGCGAGTCAGATTTGATGCGCGCAAGCGCGCCCGGCCCCAGGCCGAACATCACAGCCGATACAGAAATCGCCCCTGCCGGGTACCGCCTGCCGCGAAGAGACCATGGTGGCGTGCCACCGGTAGCCCGCCACCGTATCTCTGAAGCCGGGGCTGGGCGGGCTGCCGTAAATCGGTCTCGTGGCGCCTGCGTTGGTTCGGTTTCCTGGCCGCGCGCTTTAGCGCGCTTCGTGCTCTGACTTGTCGCAGTTGTTTGAGCGGAGCGCCCTTCGGGGCGCGCAGCGAGTTCTGCGACAGGCCAGGAAATCGGACCAGCGCAGGGCAGTCGAGCGCAGCGGAGACCGCCTCGAGGGATGCGCGGCAGTCTGCCCGGCCCCGGCTTTGCCGCGAGGTCTCTCAGACTGCAGGGACCCCGACCCCGGCTTTGCCCGAGGTCGCGACGCGAACGCTTCGCAGCGAGCTTCGCTGCGTAGGTTTCCGATAGGGACCGCGAAGTCAGAACCCCTCAGCCCGCTCCAGCTGTTCGAACCAGTCGAAGCCCATGGGCTTCACGATGCGGCTGTTCATGACCACCACGCGGGCGTCGTTGCTCGAGTCGCTGTTGAAGCGCTTGTGGATGCAGTAGGGCGGGATGTAGATGAAGTCGCCTTGCTTCCACTCGAAGCGCTTCGGCTCGGGCGCCCACGAAAACTCGATGGTGTCCTTGCAGTCGAAATTCACGTCCCAGTGCAGGTCGTAGCCGCTGCCTTCGACCACGAAAGCAATTTCCTCGGACAGGTGGCGGCTCTTGCCGCTGGCCTTGCCCGGCGCGAAGAATTGCATGTAGATGTCCAGGCAACACTCCTTGGTGTTCATGCCTTCGTGAATGATGTGCTTGATCAGGCCGTCGGGCGAACGCTCGAAGGGCATCTGCGCGGCCTTCACCACGTTCAGGCGGCCCTTGTACTCGTCCCGGAATTTGCTGGAGATCTCCAGCGCCTGCTCGTAGAACTTGGCTTGTGTCGTTTGCGCGTAGGCGCGCTGCTTTTCGATGGGGTCGACGATGTTGTTCATGGCGGTGTCGTTCAATTACAGGTGGGCGGGCGGCGTGTAGTCTTCGTGGCCCGGAGGCGGCGTCGTCGGCGGATAGGACACCACCTTCTGGAAGATCATGTGCATGAACAGGAACAGCGGCTTGGCTTTCATGATCAGCACGATCGACTCGTCGTCCTTGTCGTCGTTGAAGTGCTGGTGCACGCAGCCGTTCTCGACGATCAGCGCGTCGCCGGCTTCCCAGTCATGGCGAATGCCGTCGTGCACGTCGTGGCCCTTGCCCTTGAGCACGAAGAACACGGCGCTGTTCATGTGGCCGTGCTTCTGGCCGTAGCCGCCGGGGGCATACACGTCGAGGTGGGCCTCGATCGATTGCGCAACTTTCACGGCTTGCGGGTTGATGATCTTCTTGCCGAAGTTCTGCGGCCCGCCTTTCCACTTCCAGTCCTTGGACGGATAGACGCGCGGCTGGCTGAACAGCTCGTGGTACAGCTCGCCGTAAGTGCCTTCCAGGGCGCGCACGAAGACGCGCTTCTTGGACCAGCGCTCCCAGTTGCCGCCGTCGTCGGACACGGGAGGGGCGTCGGGATGTTTGTCGGGTGAGTTTGACAAGGGGTACTCCTGATGTCGGTTATCGAATGCGAGCGGCGGCCGAAGGTGCGGCTACCTGCTCATGAAAAGCTTGTCCCATGCCGGTTCCCATTTGCCGCTTTCATCCAGGATGACGGACGGGTCGGACAGGACGTACTTCAGGGAACTGGTTTCTGATTTGGCCGCGCGGCTCACCGGCCCGCGGCCTGATTTGCCGAGCATCGTCTGCGCCTCGGGCGACAACATGAAGTCGGCGAACAGCAGGGCGGCATTCGGATGCGGCGCAGTGCGCGAGATGCCGATGCCTTGCGGACGCGCGATCACGGGTTCGACAGCCGCCCACTGCACGGCGCCACCGCGCAGCTTGGCCGAGGCCGCGTTGCCGTAATAAGAAGCCAGGCCCACCTCGACCTCGCCGGACGCGATCAACTGCATCAAGAGGATGTGGCCCTTGCGTAGTTCGGGCTTCTGCTCGGTCGCGAGGCGGCGAAAAAATTCCATGCCGCGTTTATCGCCCCAGGCGTGAACCAGGCCGCCCATCCATTCGGAATCGTTGGCTTCGAGCGCCAGGCGCCCCTTCCACTTGGGGTCGAGGAAGCCTTCGTAGTTTTTCGGAATGTCTTCGGCCTTGACCTTGTTGGTGTTGTACGCGACGACGTAGAAGTTAAGCCGGTCGGGCACCCACAAGCGGTGCTTCGGAAACACCTCGGCCGGAAGATCCTTGAAGTTCGGGCTGTAGAACTCCGACAGCACCTTCTCGCGCGCGATCGATTCCATCTCGGGGCCGTTGGTCTCGACGACGTCGACCGCACTGCGCCGCGCACGTGCCTCGGTCAGCACGCGCTGCACGACGCCCTCGCTTTGCCCGCGCCACATCTCGACCTTGACGCCGTACTTGGACTCGAACGCCGCCACCAGCGGCTTGGCGTCGGTGGGCGACAGCGAGGTGTAGACCGAGACCGTGCCTTCCTGCTTGGCCTTTTCCAGCACCCGCTGGTCGCGGTCGGCGCCCTTGTACATGAGCAGGGCGGCATTGGCCTGCGCGGTTTGCGCTTGCGTCGCCGCGCCTACAGCCAAGGCGGCCGTGACGAGGGCCGCGCGCGCGAGGGTACTCATCCATCCTGCTTGCATCAATCGTTTTCCTGCTGGCGTCGCGCCGTGAAATCCCGCGTCACAAAACGGGTTGTGCGTGTGTCAGGCCGAGGTTTTGACACGGCCGACAGTGTATGGTCAAATTCGCGGCGGTTCAAATACAAGAACATTGTTCCATATAACGGAACGGCAGTAAGTCACTCTTTTTCCCCCGAGACACACCCCATGCCCCACGACAAGGACCTGACCCACTGGCACGAACCGGCCGGGGCCAAGAAAGCCGGCTTCGGCGAATTTCGCAAGCAACCCACACCTTACGACGCCTTCATGGAATCCGAGGGCATCCCGGTGTTCCGCGACCTCGGCATCTCGACCGTGAAGAACCTGCCGCTGATGCCGTGGAAGCGCACCGGCGGGCGCGGCCACTTCATCCAGCTCTACGGCACCGAAACCAAGTGGGGCTGCTTCGTCGTTGAAGTGCCCCCGGCCGGCGCGCTGCTGCCGCAAAAGCACATGTACGAGGAAATCTACCTCGTCGTCGAAGGCCGCGGCACCACCGAAGTCTGGCAGGAAGGCGACAAGAAGAAGCACGTGTTCGAGTGGCAGACCGGCTCGATGTTCTCGATCCCGATCAACGCCTGGTTCCGCATCGTCAATGCCACGTCGGGCGGCGCGCTGCTGCTGGCCGGCAACACCGCGCCCAACGTGCTGAACATGTTGAACAACGTGAACGCGGTGTTCAACAACGACTTCATCTTCCGCGACCGCTTCAACGGCGCCGACGATTTCTTCAAGGCCCGCGACGAGATCGAACCCGACCCGGTGCGCGGTCTCGCCATGCGGCGGACCAACTTCATTCCCGACGTGGTGCACTGCGACCTTCCTCTGGACAATCGCCGCTCGCTCGGCTGGCGCCGGGTCGAACCGTTCATGACGGGCAACTGTTTTTACTTCTGGATCGGCCAGCACGAGAACGGCCGTTACTCGAAGGCGCATGCGCATACCTCGGCCGCGGTGCTGATCTGCCTCACGGGCAAGGGCTACACGTACTCCTGGCCCGAGCGCATCGGTGAACGTCCGTGGGAGACGGGCCAGGCCGACCAGGTGAAGCGCGTCGATTACGAACCGTTCGGCATGGTGACGGCGGCGCCGGGTGGCGCGCGCTGGTACCACCAGCATTTCAGCGCCGGCGCCGAGCCGCTGCGGCTCACCGCCTGGTTCGGCCCGCACAACCCCGGCCGCGACCCGGGTGCGCCCGGCGCCAAGCACACCGACTACACGGCCATCGACGTCAATGAGGGCGGCAGCGCCATTCCGTACTGGATGGAAGATCCCTTTCTGCGCCGCGAGTACGAAGAGATCCTGAAAAAGAACGGCGTCGAAAACCGCATGGACCCATCGTGGTACCAGAAGCCCGAGGGCAGTTCCAAGGGAGAAGTGGTCACGTCGCGCAGCAGCGGCGCCTGATGGGCGGACGGCGCCGTGAGTGAATCCGCGGGCGGCCGCATTTTTTTCAGCAACGTCCGGCGCAGCCTCGAGTTCGAGGACCAGATCGTCCTGGTCAGCGTCGGCGTGGACATCGGCTCGTCCACGTCGCACCTGGTGTTCTCGCGCCTGGTGCTCGAGCGCACCGACAACCGCTACATCGTCTCTGAACGCGTGGTGCTGCACGAATCCGAAGTGCTGCTGACGCCGTACACCGACGACCAATCGATTGACGCTGCCGCGCTGCGGGTGTTCGTCGATCGCCAATACGCGCTGGCCGAGGTCACGCCTGAACAGATCGACAGCGGCGCGCTGATTCTCACCGGCGTGGCGATGCGGCGCAGCAATGCACGAGCCATCGGGGAATTGTTTGCGCGCGAGGCCGGCAAGTTCGTCTCTGTGAGCGCGGGTGACGCCCTCGAGACCACGCTCGCGGCATTCGGCTCGGGCGCGGCGGCGATGTCCATCCGCGACGCGGCGCGCGTGATGAATGTGGACATCGGCGGCGGCACTTCCAAGATCGCCGTCTGCGAGGCCGGTGCGGTGGTCGAGCAAAGCGCGATCGACATCGGCGCCCGCATCGTGGCGATGGACGCGCAAGGCCGCGTTGAACGGATTGAAGCGGCCGCGCTCGCGGTTGCGAAGGAAGCCGGCATTCGGCTGGTCGCAGGCGAAATTCCGGCGCCCGATGATCTGGAGCAACTGGTCGAGGTCATGGCCGAGCACTTGTTCGAAGCGATGCTGGGCGGCGATGAAGTGAGTGCGGAAACGGCGGCGCTGCTTCGGCTCGACCCCTTGAGCGGCACGCGGCCGCCGGATGTGGTCTGTTTTTCTGGTGGTGTCGCGGAGTACATCAGCGGCCGCGAAGCCCGCAACTTCGGCGATCTCGGCGGACTGCTGGCCCGTGCGATCGTGGCCCGCGTGCATGGCTCCGGCGCGCGCATGGCAACCGCCGCTCAAGGCATTCGCGCCACGGTGGTCGGGGCATCGCAGTACACCGTGCAGGTCAGCGGCGCCACGATCTTCGTCGAGCCGCACGAGACGCTGCCGCTGCGCAACGTGGCGGTGATCGCACCCGCATTGCCCTTGGCAGACGAGGAATTGGACGTCTCGGCCATCGCCGACGCCATCGCGGGCGCGCTTCGCCGCATGGACCTGCACACGGGCGAGCGCCCCGTCGCCGTCTGCTATCGCTGGCAAGGCTCGGCCACCTATGCACGGCTGCACGCGTTTTGCCAGGGCATGCTCAAAGGCATGGCGCCCGTGCTGGAACAAGGCTTGCCGCTGGTGCTGGTGGGCGAGGGCGACATCGGCGGGCTGGTGGGCCTGCACTGCCACGCGGAATTGCAGCTCGCCAATCCCGTCGTCTCGATCGACGGCATCGTGCTGCAGGAATTCGATTTCATCGACATCGGCGCCTTGATGGACACGTCCGGTGCGGTTCCGGTGGTGATCAAGTCGCTGGTGTTCCCGAACAGCGCGGCGCTCGGGCGCGGCAACGCATGAGTTCCAGCCGCTCCCACGCATGGCAATGGATGTACCCGCCGCTGCAGTGCCATGCGCAGGGATGGCTGCCCGTGGGCGATGGCCACGAGATCTATTGGGAAACCTGCGGAAATCCGATGGGAGCGCCGGCGCTGTTCGTGCACGGCGGGCCCGGTGCAGGATGCA
>JAQGMT010000485.1 GCA_028292185.1 Ramlibacter sp.
GGGTGCTGTTCGATCCGACCGGGATGGCGCCGGTGGACCGGCTGGTGCGCATCGGCACCGGCCGCGACGCCAAGGACGTGGCGTTCAGTACTTTCTTTGGGCAGATGGAGATGACCCGCAAGGAAATCACCGTCCTCGAACGTGAGCCGCGCGCCACGCCGAACAGCGGCAAGGCGGTGCTGGAATTGGCGGCGGTGGGCTGCGCTTAGCGCCGGCTACTGCTGGTAGCTCGGGTCAGTGCGGTCGAGCTTGCGGATGAGGGCCGGCCACACGAAGCCGCCGCCCAGATCGCCGGTCTGCACCTTCATTGCCTGCGCAACGCCGGCGACGATGCGCGGGTCGACCGTGATCAGTTCGCCGCCGGCTTGCGCGTCGAGCTGGATGCGGCAGGTGTTCTCGAACGTGTACATGGCCAGGAATGCATCGGCGATGGTCTTGCCGACCGTGAGCAAACCGTGGTTGCGCAGCACCAGGAAATCGGCGTTGCCCAGGTCGGCCTGCAGGCGCGGCTTTTCGTCTTCGCGAAAGGCCACGCCTTCGTAGGCGTGGTATGCCAGCGAGGCCAGCACGAAAGTCGATTGCTGCGAGATCGGCAGGATCCCGCACTTTTGCGCGCTGACCGCCACGCCGGCCCGGGTGTGCGTGTGCAGCACGCACTGGATGTCGTCGCGCGCTTCGTGCACCGCGCTGTGGATCACGAAACCGGCGGGATTCACCGGGAAGGCCGAGTCGATCACCTTGTTGCAGCGCTGGTCCACCTTCACCAGCGATGACGCGGTGATCTCGTCGAACATCAAGCCGTACGGGTTGATGAGGAAATGGTGCTCCGGCCCCGGCACACGCGCGCTGACGTGGGTGAAGACGAGATCGCTCCAGCCATACATCGCAATCAAGCGGTAGCACGCGGCGAGGTCGACCCGCAGTTGCCATTCTTGCGCGCTGACGACTTCCTTCAAGGATGCGATGTTCATGCCTGCTCCAATCTCGCCGCCGCCCACAGCACCTGTTCGATGACGGCCTGTGCGCTTTTACGGGCGGCCTCGTTCACCAGGCCGCCTTGTTCATCGAACGCATCGCCGGCGCGCGCCAGCGCGAAGTTGCTCGGCGCCACCCAGCATTGCAGATTGAGCAGCAGCGGCGCGAGGTGGCTTTGCGATCGCAGCCCGCCCAGTCCGCCGGGCGATGCGCTCAGCATGCCGACCACCTTGCCGCGCGTGGAGCGGAACCCGTCCTTCCAGAGCGGATCGGATTTCACCGGGCTGGAGATCCAGTCAAGGGTGTTTTTCACCAGCGCCGGATAGCTCGCGTTGTACTCCGGCGTGCAGATGATCCAGGCAGGGTGCTCGTAGGTGACTTGCTTGAGCTTCATCACGTCGGCGGGTGTGCCGCGCGCCTCCAGATCCGCGTTGTACATCGGCACATCGAACTCGCCGAGTTCGATGTGCGTGACTTCAGCGCCGCTGCCTTGCCCCATTTGCGCCACCACCTTGGCCAGCTTTCGGTTGTACGAGTGCTCGCGGGTGCTGCCGGCGAAGACCAGGAGTTTCATGGGCGTATTGCAACACAGCCCGCCGGAAAGTGGATGGGGCGCAGCTCAGCGCCAGCGCTCCAGCCAGGCCCGCCACCGGCGTCCGCTGACGGCCGCGCGGACGGGCAAGGGAGCGGCTTGCGAGGAGGACGCATTGCTCATCACGGCCGCCGGGCGGCCCTGCACCATCTGCTGCGCTTCCTCTCTGCCCAGCAGCTTTTCGACAACGGCGAGCCCCTCCGAAAGCACCGGCACACGGCGCGTGGACGAGTGCGCGTCGGTTGCGAGGACATGCGCGAAGCCTTCGCCGACGAATCGCTCGGCCCAGTACTTCGGCGCCGGACCGAACATGCCCGTCAGGGCACCGGCGGTGATTTGCAGCCAGGCGCCTTGGCGCGTCAGCTGCGTCATCATCTTGAAGTGGTCCTTGATCCACGTGAGGCGTTCCGGGTGGGTGATCACCGGCACATAGCCACTCGTCACCAGCTGGAACACCGACTGCGCAAAGCGCGGTGGCGCGACGTGGTGCGAAGGTTCGAGCAGGACATAGCGTGAGTTGTGCAGCGACGGAATGGCGCCCGCGCGCAGTCCCTCCAGCACGCCCGGCACCAGGTGCACATCGGCGCCGATGGTGAGTTGAAGCGGGATGCCGTCCTGGTCGAGCGCGGCTTGCAGTGCGTCGCGCGCGGCCACGATGCCCGCTTTGTGGTTGTGGTAAACGCCGGGGTAGATGTGCGGCGTGCAGGCCATGATGCGAATGCCGTCCTTGACCGCGATCCGCGCCATCTCAAGAGACATCTCGAGGCTGCTCGAACCGTCGTCGATGCAGGGCAGGATGTGGCTGTGAAGGTCGATCACGCGGGCGCTCCGCCGACCGGCAGCGGCCTGAAGTACACGCCGGCCAGCAGCGCGCCGAGAATGGCGTTGGCCGGAATGCGCAGGTTGAAGTCCACCAGCGAATGCAGCAGCAATCCGAGCAGCCCGAAGCCGCACAAGGCGGCCGCCATCGCCTCGCGGTCGAGAGTTCGTTCACGCAGCGCAGAGCTCGCCAGGTGAAAAGCCCGCTCGCCAGCGAGCCACACGAACGCGGCGGCCAGCAGCACGAAGAAAATCCCGCCTTCGAACAGCATCTCGATGTAATCCATGTGGGCGTGATTGGCGAAGCCCGGCAGCGATACGGGTTGGAAGCGCGGATAGACGATGTCGTAAGTGCCCCACCCGGAGCCCACCGGCCAGAAAGCCAACGCGCCGTGCAGGCTGGTGCGGGCCAGCTCGCCGCGAAATCCGGCGGAACTGGTGAGCTGTTCGGCGGAAAAGCGCGATGTCGCCTCTCCGAAGCCGATTAACGCAGCGGCGCCCACCACCAGCAACGCGAACAGCGGCACCGCCACGCGCAGCCCGCGTGACGATCCGCCGACGCGCAGCGATACGGCGGCCAATCCGAACCCGGCGGCGGCCAATCCGAACAAGGTGCCCCCGCGCGAGCGCGACATCAGTATTCCCAATACCAGCACCAAGCCTCCCGCGGCCCACAGCGCCACGCGGTGGCGCTGTGTGAACGAGCGGCTGCGCCGGTCGGGGCCGTGGGCTCGCAAGTCTTCATACGCGAGCCACAGGTACGCCGCCAAGGCCATGGCGAGGTAGTTGGCAAAGTGATTGCGATTCGCGAAGGTCCCGACCGGCGGGCCGAAGCTCAAGACACCGAGGAACAGTGGCGAAAACTGGCCGCCGGCGATCTGCAGCAGCCCCAGCAGCGTTTCGGCGAAAGCGACGGCCACCACGCAGCGCAGCAGCCAGCGAAGCTGCGACAACGAAGCCCGGTATCCGATCAGCAAAGCCGCGGCGATCGGAATGCCGGCCAGCAGGGACGCCAAGGTCGCGGAGGGACCCAGCGAAAGCGGCCGCGCCATGTCGGTGGGGGCGCCGACCGCCTTCATCGTCTCCAGATAAAGCTCGTGTCCCGGCAGTGATGCCCAGAGTGCGGGGGGCAGCGGCGCGAGCTGCAGGACTGCCAGCAACACGGGACTGGAGAGCAGCAATAGAACCAGGAGCGGGCGTGCCCCGTGCTCTTTCTGGTGGGCGGGCCGGAGCGCCGCCCAGCGCAGCAAGACGGCGAGCATCACCGCGAGGCCGAGGAATTCCAGCGGGATCAAGGCCACATAGCGATTGCCTCCGCGCATCAGCGGGGCTGCCAGCAGCAACAGCAGGCCGGTGAAAAGCGCAACGGGGCCCAACAGCCCCGTTTTGCGCGGATTGTCAAAGATCATTGAGGGCTGAAGTCAGGCGGCCGTACGGGGACGGTGGCTCCATCGCCGGTACCGGGGCCTCCCCCGGGAGGGTTGCCGCCGTTGTCAGCAGGGTTGCCGCCGCCTGGGGTGCTTCCGTTCGGGAGGTTGCCACCCCCGCCTTGGGCGCCGGCACCCCCGCCAAGTGTGTTGCCACCCGCGCCGCGATTGCCTATCAGCAGCAAGGCCAGCTCCCCGGCGGCGAACGGCCCCGATGCGCCGGCACCCAGCAAGCTGCCAGCGAGGCCGCTGGCGCCCAGCATCCCCGTTGAATTTCCCAGCGACTCGATTGAAGCCCAAAGCACCGAGCACGAGT
>JAQGMT010000016.1 GCA_028292185.1 Ramlibacter sp.
TGGCGCTCACTTCCTTGCCGGAGCGAAACCGCGAAACCTCGGCCACCTTCACCGGCCATTTGGAAAATCGATCGACCAGCGTCTGGTAGTGCTGTTCGGCCAGCAAGGTGGTGGGCGCGAGGAACGCCACCTGTTTGCCGCCGGTGATCGCGATGAAAGCAGCGCGTAACGCGACCTCCGTCTTCCCGAAGCCCACGTCGCCGCAGACCAGGCGATCCATCGGACGCGGCGACACCATGTCCTGGATCACCGCGTGGATGGCAGCATTCTGGTCGGCCGTTTCTTCGAAGCCGAAATCGTTGGCGAAGATTTCGTAATCCTGCGCCGAGTACCGGAACGCGTGTCCTTCGCGGGCTGCGCGGCGCGCGTAGATGTTCAGCAGTTCGGCGGCGGTGTCGCGCACCTGCTGCGCCGCCTTGCGCTTGGCTTTCTCCCACTGGCCGGAGCCCAGTTTGTGCAGGGGCGCCTCGTCCGCCGACACGCCGGTGTAGCGGCTGATCTGGTGCAACTGGCTGACCGGGACGTACAGCGTCGCGTTCTCCGCGTATTCGAGGTGCAGGAACTCCTGCACCGCGGCCGAGCCGTCCGCATTCGTGCCTTGACCGAGGTCGAGATTCACCAAGCCTCGATAGCGGCCGATGCCGTGTTGCGAGTGCACGACCGGGTCGCCGACGTTGAGTTCCGAGAGGTCCTTGATCAGGGCCTCGACGTCGCTGACCTGCTCCTGCTTCTTGCGCCGCCGCGTGGTCGGCCCGGCGGCGAACAGCTCGGTTTCGGTGATGAACTCGATGCCCGCTTCAGTCCACGCGAAGCCGGTGTTCAGTGGCGCGGTCGCAATGCCGAGCTTTTCGTCGCTGGCCTGAAATTCTTCAAGCGAGTCGAACGCCGGCGGCGACACATGGCTGGCGCGCAGGAAATCCAGCAGGCTCTCGCGCCGGCCGTCGCTTTCGGCGAGCAGCAACGCGCGATGCGCACTCGTGCGCAAGTGCTCCTTCAATTTCGCCAGCGGCTCTTCGGCGCCACGCACGACGTCCATCGGGGGCAAAGTTTCGAACTCGACGAACGGCGTGCCCCCACCCCCGCCCTGCCCCAGAGGGGGAGGGGGTGAAGTCCGCAGCGCCAGCTGCTCATGCTCGTTCGCGCGTGCATAGAACTGCTCGGCCGTGAGAAACAAAGTCTCCGGTGGCAAGGCGGGGCGCTCCGGGTCGCCTTGTACCAGGCGGTAACGATCGCGCGTGTCCTGCCAGAAGCGCTGGAACGCGGGCTCGAGGTCGCCATGCAGCACGACCGTGGCACGCTCTCCGACGTAGTCGAACACGGTCGCGGTCGCGTCGAAGAACAGCGGCAGGTAGTACTCGATGCCGGCGGTGGCGACGCCGTTGCCGATGTCCTTGTAGATCCGGCTCTTGGTTGGGTCGCCTTCCAGCATTTCGCGCCAGCGGCCGCGGAATTTCCCGCGCGCGTCGTCATCCATCGGAAACTCGCGGCCGGGCAGCAGCCGCACTTCGGGCACGGGATAGAGGCTGCGCTGGCTGTCCGGATCGAAAGTGCGGATGGAATCGATCTCGTCGTCGAACAGGTCGACGCGGTACGGCACCGTCGAGCCCATTGGGAACAGGTCGATCAGGCCGCCGCGCACCGCGTATTCCCCGGGGCTGACCACCTGGGTGACGTGGCTGTAGCCGGCCAGCGTGAGCTGCGCCTTGAGCTTGGCTTCCTCGAGCTTCTGCTTGACCTTGAAATGGAAGGTGTAGCCGGCCAGGAAGCTGGGCGGCGCGACGCGGTACAGCGCCGTGGTGGCGGGCACCACGATCACGTCGGCCTCGCCCTGCGAAATCCGCCAGAGGGTGGCCAACCGCTCGCTGATCAGGTCCTGGTGCGGCGAGAAGCCGTCGTAGGGCAGGGTCTCCCAATCGGGGAACAGGGCGCAGCGCAGGTCGGGCGCGAAAAAGGCGATCTCTTCGATGAGGCGCTGCGCATCCGTGGCGTCCGCCGTGACGAGGGCCATGAGCTTGCCCTGGGCGCGCTCGCGCTGCCCCAGTTGCGCCAGCAGCAGAGCATCGGCCGAGCCGGGCGGGCGCGGCAGCGTGAAGCGCTTGCCGGGCAGAAGTTTGGGTAGGTCCATGAATGAAATGTCGGCCGCCACGCTCTCCACGTTCGCTGCGCCCGAGGGGGCGCTCTTTGCCGAGGGGCGGCCCGGCGGCAAAAAAATACAAAACACCCCGCTCCTGGATAGGGTGGGGTGTGACCAGCGATTCTAGAATGACTGAATGGCAAGCACCGAAAGCAACCCCAATCCCCGCTTTTATGCTCTGGTCCCCTGCGCCGGCACGGGCAGCCGCGCCGGCACCAATGGGCCCAAGCAATACGAACGCATCGCCGGGCATCCCATCGTCTGGCACACGCTCGCGGCCTTCGGCGCCGTGCGCCGCATTGCGCGTACCGTGGTGGTCGTCGCCCCGGGCGACGGCTTCTTCGAGCGCAACGCCACCTCCGCCCTGGTCGTGCCGTGCGGCGGCGCGACCCGCGCGGCCAGCGTGACCAATGGCCTGTACGAACTGCAGCGCGTGGGCGCCACCGCTCAGGACTGGGTCCTGGTGCATGACGCCGCCCGCTGCCTGATCACGCCGGCCCTGATCGATTCACTGATCGACGCCTGCGTCCACGATGAAGTCGGCGGCCTGCTGGCCGTGAGATTGCCTGACACGCTGAAGCGCGAAGAAGATGGCCGCGTGGCGGCCACGCTGGAGCGCGAGGACAAGTGGCTGGCGCAGACGCCCCAGATGTTCCGCATCGGCATGCTGATGCAGGCGCTGGAGCGCGCCGGTGGCCAAGCCACCGATGAAGCCAGCGCCATCGAGGGCCTGGGGCAGCGGCCGCTGCTGGTTCCTGGTGGCGCGCAGAATTTCAAGGTAACCTACCCCGATGACTTCGCTTTGGCCGAGGCCGTTCTCAAAGGCCGCTTGAGATGACGATGAACCCACCGCGGCGGGTGCGCCGGTGACCGTGCGCATCGGCGAAGGCTGGGACATCCACGCTCTGGCTCCGGGCCGCAAGCTGGTCATCGGCGGTGTGCACATCCCGTTCGAGCGCGGGCTGATGGGGCATTCCGATGCCGACGTCTTGCTGCATGCGATCACCGACGCGCTGCTGGGCGCGGCGGGCCTCGGCGACATCGGCGGCATGTTCCCCGACACCGACGCGCAGTTCAAGGGCGCCGATTCGCTGGTGCTGCTGGCGCAGGCGGCGAAGCGCGTGCGCGAGCGCGGATTCGCCATCGGCAACATCGACAGCACCGTGATTGCCCAAGCCCCGCGCCTGGCGCCGCATGTGGGCGCGATGCGCGAGCGCATCGCCAGTGCCTTGGACCTTCAGCCCGATCGCGTCAACGTCAAGGCCAAGACCGCGGAGAAGCTGGGGCCGGTGGGGCAGGGCTTGGCGATCGAAGCGCGCGCCATCGTGCTGCTGCACGCCGCGAAGCCCTGACGAGAGCCACGTCAGTAGGCCGGCTCGGCCTTGGGCTGTTCGGTTTCGCCCTGAGCGGTGGGCTTGGGTTTCTGCAGCTTGATGTGCGCAGCCAAGCCGCCCGACGTGGTGTTGGCCAGCGCAAAGATGCCGCCCATGCGTTGCACCGTTTTATCGACGATGGCCAGGCCCAGGCCCGCGCCCGTGGCGGCTGTGCGTGCCGCATCGCCTCGAAAGAAAGGCTTGATCAGGTTGGGCAGCGCCTCGGGGGCGACACCCATGCCGTGATCGCGCACCTTGAGCAACACCCATTCGTTGCGCGACTTGGCCGCGATGTCCACCACGGCAATGCCGGTCTCCGGCGTCTTGCCGTAGCGGCGCGCGTTTTCCAACAGGTTGGAGATCACGCGTGCCAATTCCACTTCATCGGCCAGCACATACAGGCCCTTGGACACGTCGAGGTTGATCCGCATGTCGCCCTGGTCCTGCACGGCATAGAGGCACGCTTCGATCACGTCGTTGAGCAGCACCGGCTTGAGTTCGGCGTGATCAGGACGGGCGTAATCGAGGAACTTGTCGATGATGGCGTCGAGCTGATCGATGTCGGCGGCCATGTGGTCGCGCGCGTCCGGATCGGCCACGCTCATCTCGGTTTCCAGGCGCAGGCGCGCCAGCGGCGTGCGAAGGTCGTGCGAAATGCCGGCCAGCATCACGGCGCGATCCTGCTCGATCTTCGCCAGCTGCTGGGCCATGCGGTTGAAGCCGATGTTCACCTCGCGGATTTCGCTGGTGACCGCTTTCTCGTCGAGCCGGCTCGCATCGAAGTCGCCGTCGCGCACCCGGCTGGCGGCGAACGATAGCTGCTTCAAAGGCCGGTTGATCAAGCGCGCGATCAGCGCCGCGCCCGCCAGCGACAACCCGGCTGCCGTGATCAGCCAGATCAGCCAGGTGCGGCCGCCGACCCGCGTCAGGCGCGAGCGGTCCAGCAGCATCCAGTAGTCATCGGCGTCGATCTTGAAGCCGATCCACAAGCCCTCTTCCTTGTTCACGCGCGCCGCCATGACCGTGCCTGGACCCAGGCGCGTGACCAACTCGTCCATCACGCGCGTGTCCAGTTCGTCGGCGGAAAAGGTGGCGTAACGATCGGTCGGCTCGCGCGGCACGATGCGCACGCCTTCCTGGTCGGCCAGCGTCTTGATCAGTGAAACACGCGCTATCGAATCGGAGTGAACCAGCGCCGCGCGGCTCAGGTTCACCAGGGAAGCGATCTGCTGGGCGGTCTGCACGGCGCGCGGCTCGAATTCGAGCGCACGAAAGGTCTGCAGCCAAGCCACGATGCTGCCGATCAGCAGCAGCGACAGCAGGAAGAAGGTTCGCCAGAACAGCGACAGGCCCAGGCGGGGGCGCATCTCCAGCGGCGCAGGCGCCGTTTCGAGCGGTGCCGGGCCGGTGGCGTCGATACTCGTCGTGACACCGCGAATCACGCTGTCCCCTCGCTTATGGATAAGCGGAGATTATTGAGGATGTCGCGGCGCTGTGCGCTCAACCCGCGCCGTCCGGCACGAAAACGTAGCCCACACCCCACACTGTCTGGATATAGCGCGGCGCTGCCGGGTCGATCTCGACCAGTTTGCGCAGGCGCGAGACCTGCACGTCCAGGCTGCGGTCGAAGGGCTCGAACTCGCGGCCGCGGGCCAGTTGCGCGAGCTTTTCGCGCGACAGAGGCTGGCGCGGATGGCGCACCAGGGCCTTGAGCATGGCGAATTCGCCGGTGGTGAGCGGCAGCTCTTCGCCGTTCTTGCGCAGGGTGCGTGCACCCAGGTCGAAGGCGAAGGGGCCGAAGGACACCACTTCGTTGTCGCTGGACGGTGCGCCCGGCGCTTCCTGTGCCGGCCGGCGGCGCAGCACGGCATGGACCCGGGCCAGCAGCTCGCGCGGGTTGAACGGCTTGCCCAGGTAATCGTCGGCGCCGACTTCCAGCCCGACGATGCGGTCCACGTCCTCGCCCTTGGCGGTGAGCATGATGATCGGCGTGCGGTCGTTCGCAGCGCGCAGCCGGCGGCAAATGGACAGCCCATCCTCGCCCGGCATCATCAGGTCGAGCACGATCAGGTCGGCGGTTTCGCGCAGCATCAACCGGTTGAGCGCCTTGCCGTCTTCCGCCAGGATGACTTCGAAACCTTCTTGGGTGAGATAGCGGCGCAGCAAGTCGCGGATGCGGGCGTCGTCATCGACGACCAGGATCTTGTCGGTTCGGGCTGCAGCTTGCGTCATGGTGCTCCAAAGATGGATTTGTAACAGAGCCGATTCTGAAGGCCTTGACGGGCTGCGTGCGGGGTTTTCCCGATGGCTTGACACAGTGTTACAGATGTTGCGCTGCAGCGCAAGGCTTCACTCGCGCGCGTGTGAACGCAACGCCAAGTGGCTCGTTTAATGCTGAACCATGAAGCCCATCCTTGCTTTGATCCTGTTGCTGGCTGTCGCTGCGAGCCACGCGCAAAGCAGCTTGCCCGCCGCCCAGCAGATTTCGGACGCTCGTTCAGCGGCGACGGCGGGCGGTTCCGCCAAGGTGCCACTGCGGCAGCTGTCGGCCGAGCAGCGCGCTGAACTGCGGCGGCAGCTCTACCAATACAGCCGGTTGCACGGCAAGGGTTCCTGAGCTTGCCCGCCGCCGGACGGCTGCTTGCCTGTCTCGCCGCGCTGAGCTTGTGCGCCGGCGCGATGGGCCAAGTGCTCGCGCCACCGCAAAACGTACTTCAGCTGACGGCGAGCGGAACGGTGGAGGTGCAGCAGGATCTGTTGAGCCTCATTTTGACCACCACGCGTGAAGGCTCGGACGCGAACGCGGTCCAGGCGCAGCTCAAGACGGCGCTGGATGCGGCGCTGACCGAAGCTCGCAAGGCGGCGCAGCCTGGGCAGCTTGACGTGCGCACCGGCAGCTTCGGCCTCTACCCGCGTTATGAACAGGGCAACAAGATCGGCGGCTGGCGCGGAACGGCGGAGCTTCTGCTGGAGGGCCGCGATTTTCCGCGCATCACACAAACCGCCGCAAGAATCCAGACGATGACCTTGGGTGGCGTCGGCTTCGGCCTCAGCCGCGAGCAGCGTGCGAAGGTCGAAAGCGAAGCACAGAACATCGCCATCGAGAGCTTCAAGGCCAAGGCCACCGAGCTGGCCAAGAGCTTCGGCTTTTCCGGCTACGGACTGCGCGAGGTCTCGGTGAACTCCAATGACCAGGGCTTCATGCCTCGGCAGCGCATGGCGCAAGCGCCGCTCGCCAGCGCCGCGAGCATGCCCGTGCCCGTCGAAGCGGGCAAGAGCGCGGTCACCGTGACGCTCTCGGGTTCCGTACAACTGCGGTAGCCGGCGTCCGACAGCTTGCGACTCGCTGGTCCGCTAAGCTAGAGGCGATGACTCGTCCACGGCCTCCTCGTCCACGGCCTCTTCAACGCCGCGCTCTCCGCACGGGCCCCCGGGCCGCCGCGGAATGAGCATCCTGCTGCACATTTCGGACACGCATTTCGGCACCGAACAGCCGCCGGTGGTGCAGGCGCTGGAGCGCCTCGCGCGCGAGCGCCACCCGGACTTGCTGGTTTTCAGCGGGGACGTGACTCAACGAGCCCGGCCTGCCGAGTTTGCGGCGGCGCGGCGCTTTTGCGACCAGCTGGGTATCGCGCAGATGCTGACGCTTCCGGGCAATCACGACGTCCCGCTATTCAATGTGCTGGCCCGCGCGATCAGGCCCTACGGGGGCTACCTGCAGGCGTTCGGCCCGCGCCTGGAGACGACCTTGCAAACCGATGATTTCCTGGTGATCGGCGTCAACACGACGCGGGCTGCGCGCCACAAGAACGGCGAGGTGTCGGCGGAGCAGGTGCAGCGCGTGGGCCGCCAGCTTGAAGGCGCACGCGGGCGCCAGCTGCGCATCGTGGTCACGCACCAGCCGGCCGACGTGATCCGCGCGCAGGACGAGGACGACCGCTTGCGCGGCGCCGAGCCCGCCCTGCAGGCGTGGTCGCGCGCCGGCGCGGACCTCGTGCTGGGCGGGCACATCCATTTGCCTTATGTGATGGACTTGCGCAGCCGGCCGGAACCGACTCCACGGCCGATGTGGTGCGTGCAGGCCGGCACGGCGGTCTCGTCGCGCTTGCGGCACGGCACCTGCAACTCCGTCAACCTGATCCACTGGCGCACTCCGCTGCCGGGCCAGGCGCGCAGCTGCCAGGTGGAGCGCTGCGACTACAACGCCGCCGAAGGCTGGTTCGCCACCGCGGAGACGAGAACGCTGGCGCTGGCCTGAGCTATTGGGCGGCCCAGCCGCCGTCCATGTTCCAGGCCACGCCGCGTACGTTATTGGCGGCGGGCGAGCAGAAGAACACGGCGAGTTGACCCAGCTCTTCGGGCGTGGTGAATTGCAGCGAGGGCTCTTTTTCGGCCAGCAGCTGGCGTTTGGCTTCCTCGTTGCTGGTGCCATTCGCGGCGGCGCGCGCGTCCACCTGCTTTTGCACCAGCGGCGTCAACACCCAGCCGGGGCAGATGGCGTTGCAGGTGACCCCGGTCGTGGCGTTTTCCAGCGCGATCACCTTGGTCAAGCCCACCAGGCCGTGTTTGGCGGTGACGTAGGCCGACTTCTCCGCCGAGGCGACCAGGCCGTGCACCGATGCGATGTTGATGATGCGGCCCCAGTTCGCGGCTTTCATCGCCGGCAGCGCAAGCCGGCTCGCGTGGAAGGCGCTCGACAAATTGATGGCGATGATCGCGTCCCACTTCTCCGGCGGGAAATCCTCCACCGGCGCGACGTGCTGGATACCTGCGTTGTTCACCAGGATGTCGACACGGCCGAACTGCGCGGCGGCGTACTTCATCATGTCCTCGATCTCGCCCGGCTTGCTCATGTCGGCGCCGTGATACGCCACCTTCACGCCCAGCGCCTGCACCTTGGCTTTCGGCCCCTCCACATCGCCGAAACCGTTGAGGACGATGTTGGCCCCCTCGCGGGCCAGCGCCTCGGCCATGCCCAGGCCGATGCCGCTCGTTGAGCCGGTGACGAGGGCGGTTTTGCCTTTGAGCATGGGGTCTCCGTATTCATTTAGGATGGGGTCGACGAGAAAAAAAGCCGCCGCACAGTATGCGGTTTTTCGCCCAGACATGCCTCAACCTACGCTGAACTACGTACCTTGCGCCGACCCGTCGGGCGGGCATCGCATGGCGTATTGGGAGTGGGGCGACCCGCAAGCCGCGCATGTGGTGGTGTGCGCGCATGGCTTGTCGCGCCAGGGCCGCGACTTCGATGTGCTCGCGCAAGCATTGCTGGCGCGCAGCGATCGGCCGTTGCGGGTGGTATGTCCTGACGTCGTGGG
>JAQGMT010000041.1 GCA_028292185.1 Ramlibacter sp.
GTGGGACGGGTGCTGCGCGAGTTGGGCCTGGCCGACCGGATGCAAAGCCAGATCACGCTGGCGGCGGGCGGCGACATCACGGAGGTCACCGTGGCGCAGGGACCCGGCGCCCTCGGCATGACGCAGATCAGCGAGATCCTCGGCAAACCCACCGCGCAATTCGTGGCGCCCTTGCCTGCGTCCGTGCAGAACTACACGGTCTTTGTCGCGGGGACGCCGGCGGGCAGCAAACCATCGGACGCCGTCATGCAATTCATGGCCTTCCTGCGCGGCCCGGTGGCCGCCGCCGCGATCAGGGCCAAAGGCATGGAATGAATGCCTCGTCTGCCTGTCTGCGTCGATCGCATCGAAGGGCGCTTGAGCTTGGGTATCGCGGCCAAGCGCCCCATCACTCGGGCAACCCGGCACGCCGCCACGCTTGCGCGAACTCGCCAAACACGTCCGGGTTCAATCCCACGGTGACACCAAAGCGGCCAATGGTGAACCCGGGATCGAGTTCCAGGATGGTTCGCGCGGCCGCCCTCGCCTCCTCGTCTCGGCCCAGCGCAACCAGACTCGCCGCGAGATACGCTTGCGGCACACTGAACTGCGGATTCAATTCCACCGCTCTCTGCGCCGCTGCGCAGGCGAGTTCGTAGCGGGCCAGGTGAAAATTGGCGCCGGCAAGCGCCTGGTACGAAAGATAGTTCAGGGCATCGAAGGGGCTCAACTGCAAGGCTCGCTGCGCCCGCTGGATGGCCAGCTCGCTTTGTCCGCTCCAGGCCAGCGCCACCGCGCTCGTGCACAGGGCCAGGACATTGCAGTTGCTGAGCGCCAGCGCGCGATCGAAAAGGTCGAACGCGGCAGGCGCATCGTGCCCTTCGAACCACGTGACCAAACCCGCCACCGCGAGGACCAGCGGATCGTCGCTCGCGCCCGACACCGCCAGGCGCGCGTGTTCGATGGCTGCGCGCCGGTCCTCTTCGTGCAGCCCGCCGCGGCTGAAGCGGACATGAAAGCACCAGGCAAGAATGGCATGCGCCACCGCGTAACCGGGCTCCAACGCCAACGCCCTTTGCAGCAGCGGGATCGCGGGCGCGGAGGTGGCGGGCATCAGCTTGTACATGAACGGCAGCGCGCGCAGCACCAGGTCGTAGGCATCCAGCGCCTCCGGCCTTTTGCGCCGCACCCGTTCGACCTCGATCTTTCGCAAGCCCGGTTCGATCGCACCGATGACGCTCATCGAAATTTCATCCTGCAACTCGAAGATGTCGCCCAGCACGCGGTCGTAGCGCTCGGCCCAGGCCTGTACACCGCTGCTCGCCTCCACCAGTTGCGCCGTGATGCGGATGCGCTCGGCCGACCTGCGGACGGTTCCCTGCAGCACGTAGCGCACTGCCAGGTCGCGCCCGACCTGCCGCACGTCGATGTCAGCGCCCTTGTAGCGCTGACTCGAGCCCCGCGAGATGACGGCCAGCCACTTGACGCGCGATAGCCCGGTGATGATGTCCTCGACGATGCCCTCGCCGAAGTAGGCTTGCTGCGGGTCGTCGCTTAAATTGAGGAAGGGCAAGACGGCGATGGACGCACGCTCCGGCACGGGTGCCGGGCCGGTGGCGCGGTCGGGTTCGGGCGGCAGCGCATCGGCGTCTTCCACCCCGACCAGGCGATAGCCGCGTCCCGCCACGGTGAGCAGGTGCACCGGCGAGCCCCGGTCTTCGCCCAACGCTTTTCGCAGCGCCGACACGTGCACCTGGATGTTGTTTTCCTCGACCACGACGCCCGGCCACACCTTGGCCATGAGTTCGTCCTTGGTGACGAGTTGCCCGCGTGCGCCAGCCAGCACGCAAAGAATGTCAAAGGCCTTGCTTTTCAACTCCAGCGGACGGCCGTTGCGCAGCAGCCGGCCGGCCCGCGGATCGAGCCGGAATTCCCCAAAGCTGACTTCGCCTGCCGCCATGCAATCCATTTCAGGAGGAATTCAGAACGATTCAGCCCGCGCCAAGGACTTTCGCGCGCGCGCTGCCTACGATGACTCCTGCCTGGCCAACACCCTCAGCCTGCCGAAGGAGCCACCCTTGAACGACCATGTTACCCGGGCACAGCCAACCGACGCACCGGCGCTTCTCGACCGGGTGATCCACTCGCGCACGACGTGCAGGTCGTTCCGGCCGCTTCCGGTGCCGCGAGCGCTGCTGGAAGAAATCCTGGCCGCCGCGCGCATGGCGCCCAGCACCTTCAACACGCAGCCGTGGCGCGTCCATGTGCTGGCGGGCGAGGCCAAGCGGGCGCTGAGCGACGCTATCGCAAAGGCGAATGAGGCCAACACCGAGCCGGCGTTCTCGCCCTTCCCCAGCCCCGCGCCGGCGGATTGCGCGGCCCGGCAGACCGACTTTGGCAAGCGCTATTACGGCGCGCTGCGCATTGACCACGAGGACATGGCGGCGCGCGCGCGCCAGACCCGCCGCAACTTCGAGTTCTTCGACGCGCCGGTGGGCCTGATCTTCACCATCGACCGGTCGCTCACCCAGCACAGCTGGCTCGACTGCGGCCTTTTCATGCAGACATTGATGCTGGCTGCGCAGGTACGCGGCGTTTCCACCTGCCCCCAGGTATCGTTCGTGCGTTTCGAACGGGTCATCACGCAGCAGCTGGATCTTGCGCCGGAAGAAGCAGTGATCTGCGGGATGTCGATGGGCTATGCGAACGACCAGGCGGCCGTCAACAAGCTGGCCATGCCGCGCGAGCCGGTCTCGGCGCTATCGCGCTGGCTCGGCTTTGACTAGCCGGCAAGAAGAGGCAAGGTGGAAGCAGACACCTAAGTTTGTCCGCCTGCTTCCCCGCCAGACATCATGGCCACCCGCGGAAACACCAGTGTGAAGGCCGCACCCTGTCCCGGCGCGGACTCGGCTTCTACCGATCCGCCATGCCGCTCCATGATGCGACGCACATTGGCCAGCCCCATGCCGGTGCCCTCGAACGTGGCGCTGGTGTGAAGCCGTTCGAACGGCCGGAACAAGCGGCCGGCTTGCGTCATGTCGAAGCCAATCCCGTTGTCGCTGATGCGAAGCCGGTGTCCGCCGGCGGCGTCGGCCTGGCCCTCGACCTGGATATGCGGACGTTCGCACCCCCGGCTGTACTTCACGGCATTGGACAGCAGGTTGACCACTGCCAGCAGCAGCAGCGAAGGATCGCCGCGCACCACGGGCAGCGGGCCGATGCTCCACGTGATCGCAGCGCCGCCGGCATCGGTATCCAGGGCGCTTCGGGCTTCCTGCAGCAGACGGTTCAGGTCCACGCGCATGGACTCGATCTTCTGCTGGCCGAGCCTGGCGAATTCCAACAGGCTGCGGATCATGCGCTGTGCCATGCCGACAGCACTGATGATGCGCTGCATGTGCGACGCGTTCCCGGGGGCGAACAGATGGGCGCTCTGGCGCTGAATAACCTGGGCGAACGCGCCGATGGTGGTGATGGGTTGCTGCAGATCGTGCGCCAGGCCGCCGGCAAAGGCGTCCAGGTCGCGGTTGGCGGCTTCCAGCTTGGTGCTTAGCCGCTGCAGCTCTGCTGCGCGGCGCCGTTGGGCCTCGTTGGCCTCGACCAGCCGGGCGTACAGCATGCTGTTCTCGAGCAGCAGCACCGCCAGCACGAAGCTGCTGGCCAGCAGCCCGTACGCGCGTCCGGCGTACCAGCCCAGATCGTAGCGGCCGTTGTTGAAAAGCGCGGCCAAGGCGGTGTCCGCGGCCCACACGCACAACACCACCATCAGCCAAAGATCGATCACGGAGTGGGGGCGGCGCCGCCACAGCACCGCCAGCGTGCCCATGCCCACCAGCCACGTGATGGCGGCCACC
>JAQGMT010000070.1 GCA_028292185.1 Ramlibacter sp.
CATTCTTCGCGAATGCGCGTCGGCGGCTGTCGGCTGGAACAAGCCAACGCAGGTAGGCGGCGGACTACCGAAGTCGCGCGGGAATTCGCGCTTTCCCGATTGCGTGGAAAATATTGCGTGCGCACACTCGGGCAAGACACTATTTTCTTGGGCAACGTCACGCAATGAATCCACTGTTTTCCCGCCCCTTGGCCGTCGTGTTCGCCGCCGCGACCGCGGCCCTCATCTCCGCGGCCGCGGTGGCCCAACCCGTCAAGGCGGTGAAACTCATCGTGCCCTTCCCCGCCGGCGGCACCGCCGACGTGCTGCCGCGCATCCTGGCCGAGAAGATGCGCGCGGCTTATCCCGCGGGCGTGGTCGTGGACAACAAGACGGGTGCCGGCGGCAACATCGGCGCTGACTTCGTCGCGCGGGCCGATCCGGACGGCACCACCTTCCTGGTGTCGCCGCCCGGCCCCATCGCCATCAACCAGCATCTGTACAAATCGCTCACTTTCGACCCGGCCAAGTGGACGCCCGTCACGGTGCTGGCCACCGTGCCCAACGTGCTCGACGTCAGCAACAAGCTGCCGGTGAAGAACCTTACTGAGTTCATCGCGTATCTGAAAGCCAATCCGGGCAAGGTGAGTTTCGCGTCGCAGGGCAACGGCTCCACCTCGCACCTCACGGCGATGTTGTTCATGCAGCTCACCGGCACCAAGATGATTCACGTGCCCTACAAAGGCACGGCGCCGGCGCTGGTGGACGTGGTGGGCGGCAACGTTGACGTGTTTTTCGACAACATCAGTTCTTCCGCAACCTTCCACGAAGGCGGCAAGCTGAAAGTGCTGGCGGTGGCGGACGAGCAGCGCTCCAAGGCGCTGCCGCAGGTCCCCACGTTCGCGCAAGCCGGACTGCCGGGCATGACGGCGGTGACCTTCTTCACCATGGTGGCGCCGCCCGCGACACCGCAATCCGACATCGCCTACGCTTACAAGGCAATCTCGGAGGCGCTGGCCTTGCCCGATGTGAAACAGAAGTTCGAGGCCCAGGGCGCGGAGCCGCGCGGCTGGACGCCCGAGAAGACGGGCGAGTTCATCCGCGGCGAATCCGAGAAGTGGAACAAGGTGATCAAGAGCGCCAACGTCACCTTGGACTGACAATGGGGCTTTGCGGGCACTGAGATGAACGAGCAAGCGACCCAATGGAGGAGCCCGGGCCTGACGCGGGTGCCCTTCGAGGTTTACACCGACACCGCCGTGGCCGGGCAGGAGCAGGACCGTATCTTTCACGGCGCCACCTGGAACTACCTGTGCCTGGACGCCGAGCTGCCAGAGGCCGGCAGCTATCGCAGCACCTTCGTCGGCGAGACGCCGGTCGTGGTGGTCAAGGACGCTGACGGCGAGATCTACGCTTTCGAAAACCGCTGCGCCCATCGCGGTGCGCTGATCGCGCTGGAGAAATCCGGCAAGGTGGATGGCAACTTCCAGTGCGTGTATCACGCCTGGAGCTACAACCTGCGCGGCGACCTCACCGGTGTGGCGTTCCAGAAAGGCGTGAAGGGCAAAGGAGGAATGCCGGCTGGATTCAGGAAGGAAGACCATGGGCCGCGCAAGCTGCGCATCGCCACCTTCTGCGGGCTGGTGTTCGGCAGCTTCAGCGACGACGTGCCGCCCATCGCGGAGTACCTGGGCGAAGAAATTTGCGCGCGCGTCGAGCGGGTGCTGCACAAGCCGGTGGAAGTCATCGGCCGCTTCACGCAGGCGCTGCCCAACAACTGGAAGCTGTACGTGGAGAACGTGAAGGACAGCTATCACGCCAGCTTGCTGCACCTGTTTTTCACCAAGTTCGAAATCAACCGCCTGTCGCAAAAAGGAGGCGTGATCGTCGATGCGTCGGGCGGCACTCACGTGAGCTTCTCGATGATCGATCCGGCCGCGGCCGATGCCTCGTACCAGGATCAAGGGCTGCGTTCGGGCACCGGAAAATACCGCCTGAAGGACCCGACGCTGCTGGCCGGCTTCAAGGAGTACGACGACGGCATCACGCTGCAAATTCTTTCGGTCTTTCCCGGCTTCGTGCTGCAGCAGATCCAGAACTGCCTGGCGGTGCGCCAGGTTCTGCCCAAGGGCCAGCAGCGCACCGAACTGAACTGGACCTACCTCGGCTACACCGACGACACGCCCGAGCAGCGCAACGTGCGCCTGAAACAATCCAACCTGGTGGGACCGGCCGGTTTCATCTCGATGGAGGACGGCGCCGTCGGCGGATTCGTGCAGCGCGGGATTGCCGGCGCGCACGGACGGGAAGCGGTGATCGAGATGGGCGGCGGCGAGACCGGCTCCAGCGAAGGCCGCGCCACGGAAACCTCGGTGCGCGGCTTCTGGAAAGCGTGGCGCACGCACATGGGCGTTTGACGATGGTCGATCTTCTCGCGCTGTGCGCGTTCAACGCCGCCTATGCACAGGCCATCGACAGCGATGCTCTCGAGCAGTGGCCTTCGTTCTTCACCGAGAACTGCCACTATCGCATCACCCATGTGGAGAACCAGCGCGACGGCCTGCCCGCCGGCATCGTGTACGCCGACTCGCGCGCGATGCTGGAAGACCGCATCGCCGCGCTGCGCGAAGCCAACATCTACGAGCGGCAACGCTATCGCCATCTGCTTGGCATACCCAAAGTGGAATCGGCCGACGCGTCGGGTGCGGTGGCCCGCACGCCTTTCATGGTCGCGCGGATCATGGCGACCGGCGAGACCCTGTTGTTCGCCACCGGCGAGTATCACGACCGTTTCGTCGTCGCCAAGAACGGCAAGCTGCTGCTGGCCGAACGCGTGGCCGTGTGCGACAGCACCGTGACCGATACGCTCTTGGCGCTGCCGCTGTGACCCGCAGGATCGCGCTGGCCGTCGGCGACCCGAACGGCATCGGCCCCGAAATCGCATTGAAGGCGATCGAGGCGCTGCA
>JAQGMT010000080.1 GCA_028292185.1 Ramlibacter sp.
GCTCGTCGTGGTTCTGTTCGATCGCCGCGGCCGGAAGGCGCGTGATGCCGATGCCATAGCAGCCCATCTCGAACGGCTTGGGTTTGCCGTCTTCGTCCAGGAACGTGGCGTTCATCGGCGCGCTGTACTTGGTGCCGAGCACGAAGATGTGCCCCACTTCGATGCCGCGCTCGATCGCCAAGGGCCCTTTGCCGTCGGGCGAGGCGTCGCCTTCGACGACGTTGCGAAGATCGGCCACCAGATCGGGCTCGGGTACGTCGCGGCCCCAGTTGACGCCGGTGAAGTGAAAGTCTTCCTCGTTGGCGCCGCAGATCCAGTCTGACATCACGGCCACCTCACGGTCGGCGACGAGCTTCACCGGTTGCTTCAGGCCAATGGGGCCGAGGTAGCCGGGCTTGGCGCCGAAGTGCCGGGCGATCTCTGCCGCGGTGGCGAAACGAAAGCCCTGGTTCAGGCCGGGCACCTTGCCCACCTTGATCTCGTTCATGTCGTGATCGCCGCGCAGCAGCAGCAGCCAGATCGCCGTCTCGGCGACTTCACCGCGCGCGTTCAGGCTGTCGGTGGCCAGCACCAGCGACTTCACCGTGGTGGATAGCGGCACGCCGAGCAATTCCGCCACATCCGCGCACGTGCTCTTGCCCGGCGTGGGCGTCTTGGCGAGCGACTCGGACCCAGACTGGCGCGCCGATTGCGGCGGCAAGGCTTCGGCTTTTTCCATGTTGGCCGCGTACGAACTGTTTGGGCAATAGACGATAGCGTCCTCGCCGGTGGCCGCGATCACCTGGAACTCTTCGCTGAGGTCGCCACCGATCGCGCCGCTGTCGGCGGCCACGGCGCGATAGGTCAGGCCGAAGCGGTCGAAGATGCGCCTATAGGCCTGCGCCATGGCCTGGTAGCTGGCTTTCGCGGCGGTGAGGTCGCGATCGAAGCTGTACGCGTCCTTCATGATGAACTCGCGGCTGCGCATCACGCCGAAGCGCGGCCGCCGCTCATCGCGGAATTTCGTCTGGATGTGGTACAGATTTTTGGGCAACTGCTTGTAGCTGCGCAGTTCCTGGCGCGCCACATCGGTGACGACTTCTTCACTGGTCGGCTGGATGATGAAGTCGCGGTCGTGCCGGTCCTTGATGCGCAGGAGTTCCGATCCGTAGGCCTGGAAGCGGCCGCTTTCCTGCCAGAGCTCGGCGGGCTGCACCACGGGCATCAGCAATTCAACGGCGCCGGCCCGCTCCATCTCCTGCCGCACGATCGCTTCCACCTTGCGCAGCACGCGCAAACCCATCGGCATGTAGGTGTAGATGCCGGCGCCCAGCTTCTTGATCATGCCCGCGCGGGTCATCAGCCGGTGGCTCACCACCTCGGCATCCGCGGGCGCTTCTTTTTGCGTTGATATGAAGAACTGGGAGGCTTTCATCGAGGCGGAAGTGGGAGTCGAAAGTACGAGCCGTCGGGTGGCGGCGTGCCGTTGAGCCTATAGCCTGCGCGCGTGGCGCCGTGCATAATGAACTCAGTTTAAAAATTGAGGTTTGATTATGCTTGACCGGGACGGCTTTCGGCCCAACGTCGGCATCATCCTGCTCAACCAAAAGAACCAGGTGTTCTGGGGCAAGCGCATACGCACCCACAGCTGGCAGTTTCCGCAAGGCGGCATCGACCGTGGCGAAACCCCGGAGCAAGCGATGTTCCGGGAGCTGCACGAAGAAGTGGGATTGATGCCGGATCATGTGCGCATCATCGCCCGCACCCGCGACTGGTTGCGCTATGAGGTGCCCGACCGGTACATCCGGCGCGACGCGCGCGGCCACTACAAAGGCCAGAAACAGATCTGGTACCTGTTGCAGCTGACCGGCCAGGACTGGAACATGAACCTGCGCGCAACCAGCCACCCGGAGTTCGACGCGTGGCGCTGGAACGATTACTGGGTGCCGCTGGACGTGGTGGTGGAGTTCAAGCGCGGCGTCTATGAAATGGCCCTGACCGAGCTGGCCCGCTTCCTTCCGCGCCAGGACCACCGCAATCGCTATCTTCGCAGCGGCATGCGCGCGCGCGACCACGACGCGCACGACGGCGCGCCGGAACCCATGCACGGTGGGGGGCTCGAGCTTCCGCCGGGCGCCACCTTCGACCCCGATCCCCAGGCCAGCCTCAACGCCTCGCCGACACAAGATAAATATGCGCTTTAGATGTTTGATGGGCGCGCTGCTGCTCGCGATGGCGGCAGCGCAGGCGCAGGTGCCGGCCGACGATCCCGATTGGCGCGAAGTCGAGGCGCCCCCCGCACCGGCCTTGAAGGTCGACGGACTGATCCCGCTGGATGTCGGAGGCTCGGCCTTGCGCTTCGGCATCGACCCCTCGTCCATCACCTTGGGCGAGGACGGCATCGTCCGCTACGTGGTGGTGGCGACGAGCAACAGCGGCGTGGTCAATGCCATCTACGAAGGCATTCGCTGCGACAACGGCCAGGTCAAGGTTTATGCGCGCCACAACCCCTCCGTTGGATGGGTGGTGGTGAAGCAACCGCAGTGGCGCCCGGTGAGCGAACAGGGCTACAGCAACTCGATCGCCCGCGCCGGCGCCTGCGTGGGCCGCGCGGCGAATCGATCGCCGGCGCGGATCGTGCGCGACCTGCGCACGCCGATGGAACGGCGCTACCAGCTCGACTAGCGCCGTGCTTCAGCGCGTCAGTACGAGGTTGGTCCGATGGATCATCTCGGGCTCGGCTACATAGCCGAGGAGCCGCTCGATCTCGGTGGATGATTTGCGGCACAGCAGGCGCGCCTCGGCACTCGCGTAGTTCGCGAGCCCGCGCGCGATCTCGACGCCCGCCGCATCGCGCACGGCAATGACGTCGCCGCGCGAGAAGTCCCCTTCCACCGCCACCATGCCGATCGGCAGCAGGCTCTTGCCGTCCTCGCGCAGCTTGCTTGCCGCGCCGTCGTCCACGGTGACGGCGCCACGCATCAGCAGATGGTCGGCAATCCAGCGCTTGCGCGCCTGGTGTTTCTGGGTGGGCGCGACCAGCAAGGTGCCGATGGCTTCGCCCTGCGCCAGGCGCGGCAACGCGTCGCGCTCGCGCCCCCATGCGATGACCGTTGAAGCGCCGGAACCTGCGGCGCGTTTGGCGGCGAGCACCTTGGTGATCATCCCGCCGCGGCCCAGGGTGGAACCGGCGCCGCCGGCCATCGATTCGAGCGCCGGATCGCCGGCGCGCCCCTCGGCGATGAAAGCCGCCGCTGGGTCCTTGCGCGGATCCGCGCTGTACAGCCCCTTCTGGTCGGTGAGGATCACCAGGGCATCCGCTTCCACCAGATTGGCCACGAGCGCGCCCAAGGTGTCGTTGTCGCCGAACTTGATCTCATCATTGACGACCGTGTCGTTCTCGTTGATCACGGGCACCACCTTCAGGCGCAGCAGTGTCAAAAGCGTCGAGCGGGCGTTGAGGTAGCGTTCGCGGTCGGCCAGGTCGGCGTGCGTCAACAACACCTGGGCCGAACCCAGGCCATGTTCGCGCAGCTTGGTCTCGTACATGTGAGCCAGGCCCATCTGTCCCACCGCCGCGGCCGCCTGCAATTCGTTGATCTCGTGCGGCCGCGTGGCCCAGCCGAGCCGCTTCATCCCTTCGGCGATGGCGCCGCTGGACACCATGATCACTTCGCGTCCGTCGCGCGCCAGCCACGCGAGCTGCCGGCACCACTCGCCGATGGCGGCCTCATCCAGGCCGCGTCCGTCGTTGGTGACGAGGCTCGAGCCGACCTTCACGACAATGCGCCGCGCCGCGCGCAGCACCTTGCCGGAAGCGGGCGTCATGACGCGGGGTCCCCGGCGAAGCGCGGGTCGATGTATTCGGGGGGCTGTTCACTCACCTGCTGCGCCTTGACGTGCTGGTACACCGCCTTCACCAGCGCATCGCAGCCTTCGTGCGTGAGCGCGGAGATCTGGAACACCGGGCCCTTGTGCTTGAAGCGCTTGACGAAGTCCTTGACGCGCGCCTCGCGCTCCGCAGCATCCACCATGTCGAGTTTGTTGAGCACCAGCCAGCGCGGCTTGTCGTAGAGCGCAGCGTCATATTTCTTCAGCTCGCCGACGATCGCCTTGGCCTGCGCGACCGGATCGGCGTCGTCGAAGGGCGCGAGATCGACGATGTGCAGCAGCAGCCGCGTACGTTGCAGGTGGCGCAGGAACTGGTGCCCCAGTCCGGCGCCTTCCGACGCGCCCTCGATCAGGCCGGGCAAGTCGGCCACGACGAAGCTCTGTTCGGGGGCGACCCGAACCACCCCGAGGTTCGGATGCAAGGTGGTGAACGGGTAGTCGGCGATGCGCGGCCGGGCGTTCGAGATGGCGGAGATCAGCGTCGACTTGCCGGCATTGGGCATGCCCAGCAGGCCGACGTCGGCCAGCACCTACAATTCGAGCTTGAGGCTTTTCTTTTCGCCGGGCCAGCCCATGGTCTTGTGCCGGGGCGCGCGGTTGATGGCGCTCTTGAATCGCATGTTGCCGAAGCCGCCGTCGCCGCCCTTGGCGATGGTGACCGTCTCCCCCGGCTTGAGCAGTTCGTACAGCACCTCGCCGCTTTCAGCGTCGCTGATGATGGTGCCTACCGGCATCTTCAGCAGGATGTCGTCCGCAGCGCAGCCGAACATGTCCGAGCCCATGCCGTGTTCGCCGCGCTTGGCCTCGTGGCGGCGCGAGAACCGGAAGTCGACCAGCGTGTTGAGGTTCGGGTCGGCGACCGCGTACACATGGCCGCCGCGCCCGCCGTCGCCCCCGTTCGGGCCGCCGAATTCCTTGTACTTCTCGTGCCGGAACGAGACGCAGCCGTTCCCTCCATCGCCCGCGGCGATGTCGATGAAGGCTTCGTCGACGAATTTCATGGACCTATCTTACAAAGTACAAGGCTACAAAGTACAAGGCCCCGAAGAACCTAAACTAAAAACAAAGCCCCGCCAGGGCGGGGCTTTGGACTTGCCAGTTGGGGTGACCTCAGGCTGCCGGCAACACGCTCACGGTTTGCTTGTTCAGCGAGCCTTTGGTCGCGAACGCCACGTGGCCGTCGACCAGGGCGAACAGGGTGTGGTCCTTGCCCAGGCCGACGTTGGTGCCGGGATGGAACTTGGTGCCGCGCTGGCGCACGATGATGGAGCCGGCGCTGATCAGTTCACCGCCGAATGCCTTCACGCCGAGCATCTTGGGCTGGGAATCCCGCCCGTTTCGCGTAGAGCCGCCGCCTTTTTTCTGTGCCATGACTTTTATCCTGCAATCGCGCCGATTTGCAGTTCGGTGAACTGCTGGCGATGCCCCTGGCGCTTTTGATAATGCTTGCGACGGCGCATCTTGAAGATGCGAACCTTGTCGTGCTTGCCGTGCGCCACGACCGTGACGACCACAGTTGCGCCGGACACCAGGGGAGTGCCGATCTTGATGTCGCTGCCGTTTCCGACAGCCAGCACCTGATCGATCACGATTTCCTGGCCTACGTCCGCAGCAATCTGTTCTACTTTAATTTTTTCGCCGGAAGCAACGCGATACTGCTTGCCCCCGGTTTTTATGACCGCGTACATGTTGACCTCTAAAAGGAAGAAGGCTCGGCGGACGGATTTCCGCAGAGCCCAAAAGTATAGCATTGTTTGCGGTCACTCACAAGGCGTTGTGCGGGCGCGCCTCATCGGCAGCACCTGCTTTCTATAATCGATGAATTCTTCGCCCCCACCCTTGACCGCATCGTCCTCCCGCACCGCCTCCGTGCTTTCGCTCATCGCCGACGACATGGTCGAAGTCGACGCGGTGATCGCCCGCAGGTTGGCATCCGGGGTGCCGCTGGTCGGCCAGGTGTCGCGCTACATCGTGTCGGCGGGCGGCAAGCGCCTGCGCCCTGCCCTGCTGCTGCTGGTATGCGGCGCCCTCAACTACCGCGGCCCGCAGCGCTTCAACCTTGCTGCCGTCGTCGAATTCATCCACACCGCGACCTTGCTCCATGACGACGTGGTGGACGAGTCGACTTTGCGCCGCGGCCGGCCCACCGCGAACGAAAACTTCGGCAATCCGGCCAGCGTGCTGGTGGGGGATTTCCTGTACTCGCGCGCCTTCCAGATGATGCTGGATGCCGGACAAATGCGGGTGATGGAGATCCTGGCCGACGCGACCAACGTGATCGCCGAGGGCGAAGTGCTGCAGTTGATGAACATGCACGATGCCACGCTCGACGAAGCCGGGTATCTGCGTGTGATCCGCTCGAAAACAGCCAAACTGTTCGAGGCCAGCGCGCGCCTTGGCGCCGTGCTGGCCGGTGCCGGCCCCGAACTCGAGGAGCATTGCGCGACCTACGGCCAGGCCCTGGGCACCGCGTTCCAGGTCATCGACGACGTGCTGGACTACGACGGGGACGCGGGCGAGATGGGCAAGAACCTGGGCGATGACTTGCGCGAAGGAAAGGCCACGCTGCCGCTGATCGCGGCGATGCAGCGAGGCTCGCCGGAGCAGCGCGAGACCATCCGGAATGCCATCGAGACCGGCGGTGTGGCCGAACTCGATCGCATCGTGACCATCGTGAAAGAAACCGGCGGGCTGGACGTCACTCGCGAGGCAGCGGCAGCGGAAGCACGGCGCGCGGTCGAAGCGGCCAGACAGCTTCCGCACAATGAGTACAGCCAGGGTTTGCTACAATTGGCGGCTCAACTGCTTGCGCGCCGCCACTGATTCCTCGGTGCCCGCGGCGCGGCGCGGCAGACGGGGTGTAGCTTAGCCTGGTAGAGCGCTACGTTCGGGACGTAGAGGCCGGAGGTTCGAATCCTCTCACCCCGACCAAACATTTGTAACCGTGACTTCGTACCAACTGCCAGCGGGCCGTTATGGGCGGAACGATTTACAGGGTTCGGGCAATCGGCGATGATTAATGGCCCTCTTTACAAAGTCTTGAGGTCCGTTTCCACCGAGTACATATTCGCCCATGGCTTCCGTCGATCCCGCCACCGCCGAAGCACCCTCCCTGGCCCTTCCGGGGCTCGCGCGAGCGCTGATCTCGGCAGGCAAACTCGGCCAGAAGTCGGCTGAAGACCTGTCGCGCAAGGCGGCCGCCAACCGCACCAGCTTCATCGCCGAACTCACGGGCTCCGGCGTGGTCTCGCCGTCGGACCTCGCGCACACGATGTCCACGGCGTTCGGCGCACCTCTGCTCGACTTGAACGCAGTGGATCTGCTGCGCCTGCCCAAGGGCTTGCTCGATGCGAAGACCTGCCAGGATTACCGCGTGGTGGTCCTATCCAAGCGAAGCAATCGACTGATCGTCGCCACCGCCGATCCTTCCGACCAGCAAGCCGCCGAAAAGATCAAGTTCGCCACGCAGATGGGCGTGGACTGGGTCATCGCGGAATACGACAAGCTGAGCAAGATGGTCGAGGCCGGCGCGGTGACGGCCAACGAGTCGATGGACAACATCATCGGCGACGAATTCGAGTTCGACGAAGCCACGGCGGAAGCGTCCACGGTCGACGAGGATGCGGCCACCGCGGAAGTCGAGGACGCGCCGGTCGTCAAGTTCCTGCACAAGATGCTGCTGGACGCGTTCACGATGCGCGCCTCCGACCTGCACTTCGAGCCCTACGAGCACACCTACC
>JAQGMT010000093.1 GCA_028292185.1 Ramlibacter sp.
CCGCTGCAGTGCCATGCGCAGGGATGGCTGCCCGTGGGCGATGGCCACGAGATCTATTGGGAAACCTGCGGAAATCCGATGGGAGCGCCGGCGCTGTTCGTGCACGGCGGGCCCGGTGCAGGATGCACAGCGGCCGACCGGCGCTGGTTCAATCCCCAGCATTACCGCATCGTGCTGCTCGATCAGCGCGGTGCGGGCCGGTCCCGGCCGGCGGGTGAGCTTCGCGCGAACACCACCGAACACCTGGTGCGCGATATGGAGGCGCTGCGCCGCCATCTGCAGATCAAAGACTGGCTGCTCTTCGGCGGCTCCTGGGGCGCGACGCTGGCGTTGGCGTATGCGCAGCGCTTTCCGCAGTGCGTGCGCGGGCTGGTATTGCGCGGCGTGTTCACCGCCACTGTGCGCGAACTGCACTGGCTGTACGCGCCGCACGGCGCGGCGCTCGTGTACCCGGCGGCCTGGCAACGTTTCACGGCGACAATAGCGCCCTCGCAAAGAGCCGCTCCGCTGCCAGCGCTGGCCGCCGCACTTCACAGTGGCGACCCCGCATTGGAAGATGCGACCGCGCAGGCATGGCTGCGATGGGAAGGGGATCTGATGGACTTCGAGCTGCATCGAGAACAAGGCGCTTCGCGTGCTGCGTCCACGTCCGATTCGGCGCTGGCGGGTGCGGCGGCGGCTGCCCGCATCGGTGTGCATTACGCCCGCCACGATTTCTTTCTCGCCGATGGCGAATTGCTGCAGCAGGCCGCAAGGCTGCGCGACGTGCCGGGCGTCATCGTTCAAGGCCAACGCGATCTGGTGACGCCGCCGGCAAGTGCCGAGACGCTGCACCGCGCGTGGCCGCTGTCACGCCTGGTGCGGGTGCCGGAAGGCGGACACGCGTCCACGCACGGCGAAATTGCCCAGCGCCTTGTTGAAGCGGCCGATGAATTTTCGATGGAGACCAGCCATGAACGACAACGATTCCATGCGTGATGCGCAAGCGGGTGCGCCAGGCGAAAACGCCGCGGCCCAGCCCAGCCGCCGCAGTTTCCTGAAGCAGGCCGTCGCCGGCGCCGGCACCGCCGCCGCGGTGGGCGCAACCAGTGGCGCCGAACTCGTGGCGCAGGCAGGAGGGGCGGCCGCGCCGGCGGCGCCCGCTGCGAAGCGCAAGCAGTCCGATGAACTGGGGGTGATCGAGCGCCCGGGCTCCGACTTCATGATGGATGTCATCAAGACGCTGGACCTGGACTACGTCGCCGCCAACCCGGGCTCGAGTTTTCGCAGCTTGCACGAATCGCTGGTCAACTACGGCGGCAACAAGAAGCCCGAGCTGATCACCTGCATGCACGAGGAATCGGCGGTGGCCCTGGCGCATGGTTATGCCAAGGCCGCCGGCAAGCCGATGGGCGTGTTCGTGCATGGCACCGTTGGCCTGCAGCACGCCGCGATGGCCGTGTACAACGCCTGGGTCGATCGCGTGCCGATCGTGATGTTCGGCGGCAATGGCACGGATGCCAACAAGCGCCGGCCCGGCACCGAATGGAATCACTCGGTGCAGGATGCCGCGTCGCTGGTGCGCGATTTCGTGAAATGGGACGACGCACCCGGCTCCCTGCAGCACTTCGCCGAGTCCGCCGTGCGCGCATACAAGATCGCGACGACGCCGCCGATGGAGCCGGTGCTGATCATGGCCGACATCGACCTGCAGGAAGATGAGATCCGCGACACCGAGCTGAAGATTCCGAAGCTCTCGCGCTCGATCCCGGCGCAAGGTGACAGCGCCGCCCTGGCGGAGGCGGCGCGCTGGTTGGTGGAGGCGAAGTCTCCGGTGATCGTCGCGGACCGGATGGCGCGCGACCAACGCGGTGTCGACCTGCTGGTGCAACTGGCCGAGAAGCTCGGTGCGCCGGTGGTCGATGCGGGCGGGCGCTTGAACTTCCCGAATCAGCATCCCTTGTGCCACACCGAGCGGCGGCGCGCCCTGGTGCGCGACGCCGACGTGGTGCTGCTGCTCGAAGTGGCCGATCCGTGGGGCCAGTTCAACAGCATGAGCGATCCGCACAAGATCCAGCGCTTCGTCGCCAAGACCGGCGTGAAGGTGATCAACCTGTCGATGCAGGATGTGTACATCCGCTCCAACTACCAGGACTTCCAGCGCTACATGCCGGCCGACCTGTCGATCAACGGCGACGCGCAGGCCAGCCTGCCGGCGCTGATCGAGCAGGTGTCGCGGCTGATGACTTCCGAGCGTACGCGGCTTGCGCAGGAGCGCAGCACGCAGCTGGGCGAGCAGTCCCGCCGCAGCCGCGAGGTGTTGCGCGAGTCGGCGGCACGCGGCTGGGACGCGACGCCCGTGACCACCGCGCGCCTGGCGATGGAAACCTACGACGTCATCAAGAACGAGCCCTGGGCACTGGTGGTGAGCGACCGCATCCCGTGGTCGCGCTCGCTCTGGCCCGCGACCAAGTACCACCAGATGCTGGGCGGCTCGGGCGGGCAGGGCGTCGGTTACGCCGCGCCGGGGGCCGTGGGTGCGGCGCTGGCCAATCGCGACAAGGGCTTGTTCTCCGTCACGTTCCAGCCTGACGGCGACCTGATGTATGGCCCCGGCGTCTT
>JAQGMT010000124.1 GCA_028292185.1 Ramlibacter sp.
CGCTGTCGAACCTGACGTTCGAGCAGGTGACCTTCACCCCCAAGCTGCTGCTCAAGGACATGGACCTGGGCCTCGGCGCGGCCAAAGCGCACAGCGTGGCGATGCCCACCGCCGCGGCGGCGCGCGAGTCGATCGCACGGATGGTGGGGCGCGGCTACGACGACGTGGATTTCTCCGCGCTGCTGATCGAGATGGCCAAGGACGGCGGGCTGGAACTCAAGCCCGACAACGTGAAGATCAGCGACGGGCTGGAAAGCTGACCGCCTGCACAGGCCCTGGCCGCTCGACATGCGAACCCTCATCCGCGGCGCCACGGTCATCACCATGGATGCGCAGGGCGACCTGCCGTCGGCTGATGTGCTGGTCACGGACGACGTCATCACGGAAATAGCGCCGCGCCTGTACGTTGACGACGCGCAGGTGGTCGATGCCAGCGGCAGCATCATGATCCCGGGCCTGGTCAACGCGCACATGCACACCTGGCAGACCGCGTTGCGCGGCGTGGCCGCCAACTGGAGCCTGCTGGAGTATTTCCAGAAGATGCACGCCGGGCTGGCGACGCTGTTCACGCCCGACGACCTGCACATCGCCACGCTGGTGGGGTCCCTCAATCAACTCAATTGCGGCACCACGACACTGGCCGACTGGTGCCACAACAATTCGACGCCCGCGCACAACGACGCGGCCATCGACGCCCTGATGCAATCGGGCATTCGCGCCGCTTTCTTTCACGGCACACCCAAACCGGCTGCGCAGCCCGGCGTCCGGCCGTTCTGGGAAGTGCCGCACCCGCGTACCGAAATCGAGCGGCTCTTGCAGGCCCACGCGGGCAAGCCGCTGCTCAGCGTGCAATCCGCGATCCTCGGTCCGCATTACTCCACGCTCGAAGTGGCGATGCACGACTTTCGCATGGCGCATGAGCTCGGCTTGATCGCCTCGGTGCACCAGGGCGGCGGCGCGCCGCGCACGCCGGGCGGTTGGGAAAAGCTGGAGGCCGCCGGCCTGTTGGGCGACAACATCAACATCGTGCACGGCCATGCGCTGGACGACGGACAACTCGAGCGTTTCTGCGGGCTGGGCATGAGCTTTTCGGTGGCGCCGGAAATGGAAATGTCGGACGGCCACGGATTTCCGATCACCGGCCGGCTGCGCCGCCTGGGGCGCGCGCCCTCGCTCGGCGTCGACCTGGAAAGCGCGCTCAGCGGCGACATGCTCACGCAGGCCCGGGTGGCGCTCGCGACGCAGCGCTGCCTGGACAACGCAGCCTATCGCGACGCGCACGACACCATTCCGCCCACTTGCACCATCACCACGCGCGAGGCGCTGGGCTGGGCCACGGTCGAAGGCGCGCGCATGCTCAAGCAGTCGCATCGCATCGGCTCGCTGGCGCCCGGCAAGCAGGCCGACCTGGTGTTGATCAGCGCGGGCGACATCAACATGCAGCCGGTGCACGACGCGGTCAGCGCGGTGGTGTTGCAGGCTTCGCTGGCCAACATCGACAGTGTCATGGTGGCCGGCCGCTGGAAAAAGCGCGCCGGCCGCTTGCTGGACGTGGACCTCGCCCCGAAGCTCGGGGCGCTGCGCGCATCCGGGCGCAGGCTGTCGCAGGCCCTCGCATTGAATTCACACCAAGGAGACTGAAATGAAACGCATCATCGCCTTTGCCGCGGCATTGCTCGCCGCCCACGCCGTGCTGGCGCAGGGTTATCCGAACAAGCCGATCCGCTTCATCGTGCCGTACACGGCGGGCAGCGGCACCGACATCGTCGGCCGCACGCTCGGCGACGTGATGAGCAAGAGCCTGGGCCAGCCGATCATCATCGACAACAAGCCGGGCGCCGGCGGCACCATCGGCGCGGCGCAGGTCGCCAAGAGCGATCCTGACGGCTACACGGTCCTGATCACCTCGTCCGGCCATACGCTCGGCCCCTTTATCTATCCCAACCTGTCGTACGACACCGTGCGCGACCTGACCGGCGTCACGCCGCTGGCGTCCTTGCCCAACGTGCTGGTGGTCTCGCCGCAGCGCGGCTGGAAGACCGTCGGCGACCTGGTGGCCGCGGCCAAGGCCAAGCCCGGCACCTTGAACTACGCATCGGCCGGCGTCGGCAGCGCCACACACCTCAATGCGGAAAAATTCAAGCTGCAGGCCGGCATAGACGCCGTGCACGTGCCGTTCAAGGGAACGCCCGAAGCGCTGAGCGACGTGATTGGCGGGCGCAACGACTGGTTCTTCGCGCCGCTGCTGGCCGCGCTGCCGCTGATCAAGGACGGCCGGCTGACGGCGCTGGCAGTGAGCACGCCGCAGCGGGCGGCGGCCTTGCCCGACGTGCCGACCACGGTCGAGGCCGGCGTGCCTGGATCCGACTACATCTTCTGGGTCGGGATGATCGTGCCTTCCGGCACGCCGGGTCCGGTGGCCAGGCGCCTGCACGACGAAGCCATCAAGGCGCTGGCCAGCCCGGAGGTGAAGGACCGCCTGAACAAGCTGGGCGCCGAGCCCATGCCGATGGGGCAGGACCAGTTCAACGCCTTCATCAAGACCGAGATGGATTCGGCGGGGCGAATCGCCAAGGCCGCCAACCTGAAGGCGCAGTGATCGGCTGGCTGCGGGAGCGCCCTTGACCAGCTTCGTCTACAGCGCCAATCCCGCCCGCGTCGTGTTCGGCGCGGGCGCGCTGGTCCACCTGGGCCGCGAGATCGAAGCTCTGGGCGCGAACAAGGCGCTGGTGCTTTCGACGCCGGGGCAGCGGGAGTCCGCGGAACGTGTGGCGGCGCTGCTCGGCGCGCGCGCTGCCGGTGTGTTCGACCGTGCCGTGATGCACGTGCCGATCGAAACCGCGCGCGAGGCGCGCGAGCTGGCCCGACGCCTGGGCGCGGACTGCGCCGTGGCCATCGGCGGTGGTTCCACCACCGGACTGGGCAAGGCCATCGCGCTGGATTCGGGCTTGCCGATCCTGGCGATTCCCACCACCTACGCGGGCAGCGAGGTGACTCCAATTTACGGCATCACCGAGGGCGGCCTGAAGAAGACCGGCAAGGATGCGCGCGTGTTGCCGCGCACCGTCATCTACGACCCCGAACTGACGCTGGGACTGCCGGTGGGCATGAGCATCACCAGCGGCATCAATGCGATTGCGCACGCGGCCGAGGGCCTGTATGCGGCCGATGCCAATCCGGTGATGGACTTGCTGGCGCAGGAGGGCATTGCGGCGCTGGGCCGTGCGCTGCCGGCCATTCGCAAGCAACCCACGGGTATCGATGCGCGCACCGACGCGCTCTACGGCGCCTGGTTGTGCGGCACGGTGCTGGGCAACGTCGGCATGGCGCTGCATCACAAGCTGTGCCACACGCTGGGCGGCAGCTTCAACCTGCCGCATGCCGAAACGCACACCATCGTGTTGCCGCATGCACTGGCGTACAACGCGGCAGCGGCGCCTGGCGCGATGCGGACGATAGCCAAAGCCTTGGGCGGCGCCAGCGCCGCGCAGGCCGTGTTCGATCTCGCCAAGGACAACGGCGCGCCGGTGGCGCTGCGCGACATCGGCATGAAACAGGGCGACGTCGATCGCGCCTGCGATATCGCGCTGCAGAACCAATATCCCAATCCGCGTCCGCTCGAGCGCGTCGCGATCCGCCAGCTGCTGCAGAATGCCTTCGACGGCGTGCGGCCGCGCGAATGAACCCCGAGGCCAAGCCAATGACCCAAGACATGACCGACAAACTGCTGATTCGCGAACTGATAGAGCGCTGGGCCGTGTGGCGCGACGCCGGCGACTGGGAGCGCTTCGCCACCGTCTGGCATCCGGACGGCGTGATGATGGCCACCTGGTTCCAGGGCCCGTTCGCCGATTTCATCCGCGTCACGCAGGAGGGCTGGGCCAAGGGCGTGAGCATCCTGCACTTCCTGGGCGGCTCGGCAATCGAGGTGGCCGGCGACCGCGCCATCGCGCAGACCAAGATGACCATCTCGCAGCGCGGCCCGGTGGAAGGCGTGCTGTGCGACGTGGTGTGCACCGGCCGCTTCTACGACTTCGTGCAGAAGCACGAGGGCCAGTGGAAGGTGCTGCATCGCCAGCCAATCTACGAGAAGGACCGCATCGATCCGGTCGACCCCGCGGCGCAACTGTCGCTGGACGCGGTGGAGCTGGCGAAATTCCCCGAGGGCTATCGGCACCTTGCCTATATCCAGACGCGCATCGGCTACAAGGTGAAGCTCGACATGCCGATGCTCAAGGGCGCGGGCGTCGAGGAGCTGTATCGTCGCGGCGCGCGCTGGCTGGCCGGCGGCGAGCTGGAACGTTGAACATGAACAAAGCAGCGATTGCAAATGTGCAGGCGATCTCGCTGCGCTGGATCGGCGTCGCGCTGGCGGCGATCGCGATGGCTCTCCCGCCGATCTGCCAGGCGCAATCGAACGCCTATCCGACCAAGCCCGTGCGCGTTGTCGTGCCGCAGCCTCCGGGCGGTGGATTCGACTTCGTCGGACGCTTGCTGGCCGACCGTATGGGCAAGCAGCTCGGGCAGAACTTCATCGTTGAAAACCGTCCTGGGTCGGGCACCTTGATCGGCACCGACGCGGTGGCAAAGTCGGCGCCCGATGGCTACACGCTGTTGATCGGCTCCGTCTCCAATCTCGCTTTGAATCCGGGCCTGTATCGGAACTTGCCTTATGACAGCCTGAAGGACTTCGAGCCGATCGGCCTGTCGGTGAGTTACAGCTACACGCTGATCGCGCGCAAGGACCTGCCCTTGAACAGCCTGGCCGACGTGGTGGCCTACGCCCGCGCCAATCCCGGCAAGCTCACCTACGCATCGGCGGGCAACGGTTCGGGCCAGCACGTCCTGGCCGCGGTGTTGTGGCACCTGGCGGGCGTGGAGATCACGCATGTGCCTTATCGCGGCGCGCAGGCGGCGTATCAAGACCTGATCGGCGGCCGCGTGGATCTGTTTTTCGATCTGGCGCCGACGGCTCGGGTGCAAGTCGATGCCGGCACCGTGAAGGCGCTGGCAGTGTCCGGCGCCGCGCGCAATACGATGCATCCCAGCGTGCCGACCATCAAGGAAAGCGGCGTTGCCGACCTCGACCTGGAGTCCTGGTTCGGCCTGTTCGCTCCGGCGAAAACGCCGCCGGAGGTGATGGATCGCCTGCGCGCGGAGCTGACCAAGGTGAACGCCGCGCCGGATGTGCAGGACGCATTTCGCAAGGCGGGCGGACGGCCGCTGAACCTGAGCGACGCGCAGACGCGCGCCTTGGTGCGAGGCGACGTGCAACGCTGGACCAAATTGGTCCAGGACGCGGGCATCAAGGCGGAGTGACCGGCGGCGGCTTCCAGTCGTGGCCTGACTGGGTCTAGACTGGCGGTTCGATGATCAGCATGCCCAGTGGGCGAGCACAGGAGACGAAGATGGCGCAACTGGAAGCACAGGATCTGGCGCAGGCAGTGATCGACCGCATGGCCGATTGCAAGGAGCCGCGGTTCAAGGAGGTGATGTCGGCGCTGGTGCGGCACGCCCACGCCTTCGTGAGCGAAGTGAAGCTCACGCCCGAAGAATGGGTGACCGCCATCCAGTTTCTGACCGACACCGGCAAGATGTGCGACGAGAAGCGCCAGGAGTTCATCCTGCTGTCGGACACCTTGGGCGTCTCGATGCTGGTGGTCGCCATCGACCAGGCCAAGGCTGCCGCCAAGCACAGGCCAAAGCCCGGCGAGAAGCCACCAACCGAGGCGACCGTGCTGGGCCCCTTCTTCTGGCCGGGCGCGCCCGAACTCGAACTGGGCGCCGACATCGGCGCGGGCCATCCCGGCACGCCTGCCTACTACCGCGGCCGGGTGACCGACACTGCCGGCAAGCCGGTCGCCAACTGCACACTGGACGTCTGGTCGGGCGACGGCGAAGGTTTCTACGACATGCAAAAAGGCCCCGATGCCGGCATGCAGCTGCGCGCCCGCTTCCGCACGGACAAGGAAGGGAACTACAGCTTCTGGTCGATCCGGCCCTCGTACTACCCGGTGCCCGATGACGGCCCGGTGGGCAAGATGCTGCATCGCATGGGTCGGCATCCCAACCGTCCTGGCCATATGCACACCATGCTGGAGGCGCCCGGCTATGAGAAGCTGGTCACGCACCTGTTCGTCTCCGACAGTCCTTACATCGAGTCGGACGCGGTGTTCGGGGTGCGCGACAGCCTGATCGTCGACTTCCAGTCGCATGCGGCCGGCAAGGCGCCGGATGGACGCATGATGAACACGCCGTACCACACGTGCAGCTACGACTTCGTCCTCGTTCCCAAGGCCTGAGCCTGCGCCACAATTCCAAGGAGACAAAGCCATGACACTGTCCAGACGCATGTTGTTGGTGATGGCGCTCGCCGTCGGCGCCGCTGCCCTGTTCGCCGGGCCAGCCGCGGCCCAGCAGCCGCCGATCCGCATCGGCAGCACGCTGGCGCTCACCGGGCCGCTCGCGGCCACGGCGCTCACGCACAAGCTGGTCGGCGAGATCTACGTCGAGCAGCTGAATGCGCGTGGCGGCTTGCTTGGTCGCAAGGTGGAGTGGATCGTCAAGGACGACCAGTCCAAGCCGGAACTGGCGCGTACCTTGTACGAGCAGCTGATCACCTCGGACAAGGTCGACCTTCTGATGGGGCCGTATGCCACCGGCGCGATCCTGTCCGCGATGGGCGTGGCGCAGCGCTACAACAAGGTGCTGGTGCATCACACCTTCGGCATTCCTTCGATGGCCAAGTACGAAATGCAATTCCCGGCCTGGTCGCTGGGCCCGGACCCGGCCACCACCGTGCCCAACACGCTGTTCGACGCGCTGGCGAAATCGCCCAAGCCGCCCAAGACCATCGCCATCGTCACCAGCAAGTTCCCGTCGGTGCATTTCATGTCGTTGGGCGGGCGTGAGGTGGCCAAGAAGCGCGGGCTGCAGGAAGTGCTGTTCCTCGAATGGGACTTCGGCAACCGCGACTTCGGCCCGATCGCCGCGCGCATCAAGGACGCCAAGCCCGACTTCGTCTGGATCGGCGACATCGGGCTGGAAGGCAACATGTTGCTCGACGCGATGAAGAAGATCGACTACACGCCGCCGATCCATTTCCACGTGTACCCGGCGCCCGGCCCGATGAGCAAGTCGCCCGAGGGCAATAACGCGCTGTCGCTCACCATCTTCGAGGAGCACGCGCCGTTCACCAACAGCGCCGTGGCGTCGGACTTCGTCAAGACTTTCAACGACCGCGCGGCCAAGGCCAACCTGCCGGACACCAGCGTGGAAGTCCAAGCCGCCGCTTCGTACACGGCCTGGCAGATGCTCGAAGCAGGGGTGCGTGGCGCCGGCAGCCTGGACGACAAGGCCATCGCCGCCTGGTTGCACAAGAACAAGGTCAACACCATCCAGGGCCAGTTGCGCTTCGACGGTCCCAGCAACTACGGCGACGACCTGATGAAGATCAAGCAGGTGCAGAACGGGCATTGGGTGGTGGTGTATCCGCCGCAATTCGCACCGCTGAACGTCAAGCTGCAAGTCAAGTGATGCAATGAGCTGGCCTAGCCTGAACCTCCTGGGCCAGGCCATCCTCTCGGGCATCTTCATCGGCGGGTTGTACGGGTTGATCGGCCTCGGCCTGGGGCTGACCTGGGGCTTGCTGCGCCAGATCAACCTCGCGCACTTCGGCTTCGTGTTCCTGGCGGCCTACCTGAGCTATCACATGGCGACCGTGTGGGGGCTCGATCCGCTCGCGACGCTGCTGGTTTTGCCGCCGCTGTTCTTCGTGGCGGGAGCCGGCATGCAGTGGGTGCTGGCCCGCTTCCAGATCACGCCTTTCAATTCGCTGCTGGTGACCTTCGGCATCACGGTGGTGATCGAAAGCATCATCCAGGCGATCTGGACGGCTGATTTCCGGCGGCTCGAAACGCACTACAACAACCAGAAATTCACCATAGGCAACTTCTACCTGCCGGTGCCGGAGCTGCTCACACTGCTGCTGTCCGTGGGCATTGCCTTGCTGATTTGGGCCGCCATGCGCTACACCGACCTGGGCAAGGCCTTGCGCGCGATGGCCCAGGACGCGCCGATCGCCGCGGCGTTCGGCATCAACGAGAAACGCATGTCGCTGGTGCTGGCCGGCGTCTGCGCGGCGCTGGCCGCGGTGGCGGGCATCTGCCTGGCGCTCACCTTCACGCTCGCCCCGTCGCAGATCTTCGCGTGGGTCGGTGTGGTGTTCGCCGCGGTGATGCTGGGCGGGCTCGGCAGCGCGCTGGGCCCCTTGATCGCCGGTGTGATCATCGGCGTGAGCGAGGCGGTGACGATGGCCGTCACGGCGCCATCGTGGGCGCCCATCGTTTCTTTTTCGCTGCTGATCGCGATGCTGCTGCTGCGGCCGGACAAAGTCGGCCGATGAACAAGACGGTGGCGGCGATCCTGGGCGTCGGTGCGCTCATGGCCAGTGTGCCCTGGCTCGGGCTGCCGGCGTTCTACGAATCGCTGCTATACCTGGGCTGCCACTGGATGGTATTGGCCTTGTCATGGAACATCCTGTCGGGCTACTCCGGTTATTTCTCCTTCGGGCACGGCGCGTTCTTCGGCATCGGCATGTACACCTCCGCCGGCCTGGCGGGCAACCTGGACTGGCCCTTCCTCTGGACCTTGCCCGCCGCCGCGGCGCTGGCGGCGCTGCTCGGAATCGCCCTGGGCTCGGTTGTGTTCCGGGTGAAATCGGTGCGCGGCGAACTCTTCGCGCTGCTCACGCTGGCGATCACCTTCGTGGTCGGCACCATCGTCCTGAACACGCGCATCGACGGAGGGCCGGGCATCTACCTGAACGCGGTGGCGGTGCCCGCGCTCGGGCCGACGGCGCCGGCCTCGCTCTATCTGATGTCGCTGGCCGCCGCGGTGTTGTCGCTGCTGCTGGCTTATCGCGTGCAGTACTCCAAGCTTGGCATCGGTCTGTTTGCGATCCACGACGATGAGGATGTGGCCGAGGTGATGGGCGTGCCGACCTTTCGCTACAAGCTGCTCGCGTTCGGCATCTCGTGCGCGCTGGCCGGCTTGGCCGGCGGCATCCACGCGCTGTTCGTTTCGTATGTCACCGCGGGCGAAACCTTCAACATCACGGTTCCGCTCACCGTCGTTCTGATGAGCGTGCTCGGTGGCACACGTCATTGGGCCGGCCCCGCCGTCGGGGCGGTGGTGATCACCGGTTTGCTCTACTACTTCACGGCCGGCAACAACCCCATCGCCGGTCGCGCCGCGGTGGGCGCCATCCTGGTGGTGGTGATCCTGTTCATGCCCAATGGCATCCTCGGCTATTTGTTCAAGGGCAAGCGCCGGCGTTCCGCGCCCGCGCCCTCTGCAGGCTTGGCTGTGCCGCCCCCACAGCCCTCACCGGTGCCGCCTGTCGCAGAGCGCACTAGCGAAGTCCTGCTCGAAGTGCGCGAACTCTCCAAGGCGTTCAAAGGCGTGCAGGCCCTCGACCGCGTCAGCCTGCAAGTGCATCGCGGCGAAATCCTGGGGCTGCTCGGACCCAACGGATCGGGCAAGTCCACTTTCATCAACGTGGTGAGCGGCCATTACGCGGCCACCGGCGGGCAGATCCTGTTCGAGGGGCGCTCGCTCACCGGCCTGCCCGCGCACAGAGTCGCCCACGCGGGCATTGCGCGCACCTACCAGATTCCGCGGCCCTTCGCGCATCTCACGGTGCGGCAGAACGTCGTGCTCGCGGCGATGTTCGGCGGCGCCGGGATTTCGCAACGGGTGGCCGAGCGCGAAGCGGCGCAGTGGCTCGAATTCACCGGCTTGCACGACAAGAGCGAAGCACTGCCCGATGACTTGAACCTGCACCAGCGGAAGTTTCTCGAACTCGCGCGCGCGCTGGCCTCGCGTCCGCGGCTGGTGCTGCTCGATGAAGTGCTCTCGGGCCTCACACCGGGCGAAATCAACGAAGCCGTCGAACTGATTCGCAAGATTCGCGATCGCGGTGCGACCATCGTCTTCGTCGAGCACGTGATGCGCGCCGTGATGGCGCTGGCCGATCGTGTGGCGGTGCTCAATCACGGCAAGTTGCTCGCCTCAGGCCCGGCGGCCGAGGTCATGAGCAACAGCGAAGTGGTCACCGCTTACCTGGGTGCGGCCCATGCTTGATGTGCGCAACATCTCCGTGTACTACGGCGCGGCGCCAGCGCTGTGGGATATCTCCATTCGCGTGGCGCCGGGCGAGCTGGTGTGCGTGGTCGGTCCCAACGGCGCCGGCAAGACCACGCTGATCAACGCGGTCGCGGGGCTGAATCGACTGCGTTCGGGTTCCATCGTGTTCGACGGCCGTGACTTGAGCCGCACGCCCAGCCACCTGTTTTGCGGCGCGGGCATCGCCATCGTGCCGGAGGGCCGGCGCCTGTTCGACCAGATGACGGTGCTGGAAAACCTGGAGCTGGGCAGCTTCATTGCCGCGGCGAAAGCGCGTCGCCGCGAATCGCTGGCGCTGGTGCTGTCCCTGTTTCCCGCCCTCGAAGCGAAGCTGAAAGACCCAGCCGGCTCCTTGTCAGGCGGGCAGCAGCAGATGGTGGCCATCGGCCGCGCGCTGATGGCCCGGCCGGGGCTGCTGCTGCTGGACGAACCGTCGCTGGGACTTGCGCCGCTGATCGTGGCGGACATGTTCCGCGCCATCCGCAGCATCAACGAACAAGGCACGTCGGTGCTGCTGGTCGAGCAGAACGTCGCGATGGCGATGGGTCTGGCGCAGCGCGCCTATGTGATGGAGGAGGGGCGCATCGTGGCCGAAGGCAAGGCCAGCGAATTGCTTCAGCGCCCGGAGATCCAGAAAGCTTATCTGGGCATCGACGCGAGTTGACGCGCCGATCGCGCGAACCTCAGGTCCAGCCGGAGGCTTGCCGCAGCACCGACATTGCGCCGCGCGCGTCGGCGCCGCGCCAGGCGACGATCTGATCGGGGCGGATCAAGGCGAGCGGCGCCTGGTACAAATCGCGCAAGGCAGGCGATGCGTGCGCGACGATCTTCAAGTCCAGCCCCAACTCCTGTGCAGCCACAATAAATGGCCTCGTGTCCGGCGCTTGCGCGCCCAAGGCCAGCAAGGTCCATTCCGAATGAAAAGTGTCGAACAGCGAACGGCCATCGTCCAGCCACGCGTGCGGCGGGCGACCGCCGGGTGTGGCGCTTGGCACATAGGCATTCGGCTCGTCCGGCGGCGCTTGCGTGCCGTCGCCGACGATCACGGGTGAGCCGTCGTAGCGGCCGCCGAACGTCACGCCTGGAATATTGAATTCGAGCCGGACATGCGCGTTGAGGTAGGCGCCGGCGCGCTCACGCTCCGCGGCCCCGGCGGCGCTGTCCTCCTCCAGCAGCGCGGGTGCCGGAAAGAGCCCGACCGAATCGGCGAAGCGCCGCGCGTAAGCGGTGTTGCGTTCGGCCAGCGGCTTGCGTTCCAGCTCGTAGCTGTCCAGCAAAGTGGGCGGAGCGCGGCCGCGCAGCACGCTCGCCAGCTTCCATCCCAGGTTGACGGCGTCTTCCACCGCCGTGTTGTAGCCCAGGCCGCCGGTGGGAGTGAACAGGTGCGCCGCATCGCCGGCCAGGAACACGCGGCCGCGTTGAAACGATTGCGCCACCAGCGAGTGGCCCGCGGTCCAGGTGCCGGCCGACAGCACCTCGATCGGGATCTCCACACCCAGTGCCTGCGCGAATACGCGGCGCGCGTCGGCTTCGCCCCAGGCGTCGGCGTTCTCGCCCTCGCGCAGCGCGGCATGAAAGGCGAATTCGGATTTGCCATCGACCGAAGCCATGAAGGCGCGGCGCTCGTGGTTCACCGACACGTACATCCAGGCGCGTGGGTGCGGCAACACCGCATAGAAGCCGGGCGCGCGCAGGTACACGGCAAACATCTGGCCGCCCATAAAGTCGCGCCGCACACCGGTGGCGCCGCCCCAGGCAATGCCCAGTGCGTTGCGAACCATGCTGCGCGCGCCGTCGGCGCCGACCAGATAGCGCGCTTGCACCGTGACGGGTTCGCCGCCTGCTTCGGGCTGGATCAGCGCGCGCACGCCTTGTGCATACTCCTCGAACTCCACCAGCCGCCAGCCGTGCCGGATGTCGTTGAAGGGCAAGGCTTGCGCGTGTCGCAGCAGCGTTGCTTCAACGAATTTCTGCGACACCCGGTGCGGCAGTTCGGCCGCGCTCCATGAGCCTCCCATTGAGCGGATCTCGCTCACAGCTTGCGTGGCGGTGGGCAAGCTCAGTCGAGCCAGCTCGTGGGCCGAGTAACGCGTGAAATAAGCGATGTCGGTGGGATGGTCGGGCGGCAGCCCCTGCGCGCGGATCTCGGCCGCGAAGCCCAGCCGCCGGAAGTGCTCCATGGTGCGGGCCTGGGTGGCATTGGCCTGCGGATTGAAGGCGACGCCGGGCCGGGGTTCCGCGAGCAGGCTGCGCACGCCCCGCCGCCCGAGCTCGTTGGCCAGCATCAGCCCGCAAGGGCCGCCGCCGGCGATCAGCACCTCGGTCGTCAGTGCAGCCATTGTTCCCCTATAGTGGGCGCCATCGCAAACCCATTCCCACGGACAGCATCATGAACGTTCTCGGTATCTCAGGCAGCCTGCGCCAGGCTTCCTTCAACACCATGGCCCTGCGCGCGGCGCAGAAGCTGGCCCCCGAAGGCATGCGCATCGAGATCGCGGACATTTCAACGATACCCTTATACAACGACGATGTCCGCGCGGCCGGTTATCCCGACAGCGTCACGCAGCTGAAGGAGCGCGTTCGCGCCGCCGATGCGGTGCTGCTGGTCACGCCCGAATACAACTTCTCGATCCCCGGCGTGCTGAAGAACACGCTCGATTGGTTGTCGCGTCCGCCGGCGCCGCCCTTCGACGGCAAACCGGTGGCGATCATGGGCGCCAGCCCCGGCATGCTGGGCACCGCGCGAGTGCAATATCACCTGCGCCAGGTACTGCTGTTCCTCAACACCTTCACCGTCAACAAGCCGGAGGTGTTCATCAACCAGGCGGCTTCGAAGTTCAGTCCCGAGGGCGAGCTCACCGACGCAGCCACCGCGCAGATGATCACGGAACTGCTGGTCTCGCTGCAAAAATTCAAGCAGCGCCTCGGTTGATCGCGCGCGCAGGGCGCATCGGCTAGTAGGCCGAAGCCTTGGCCTCGGCCACTTGAAGCGGCATTTCCGCTTCCAGTGCGGAGATCACGCGGCCCAGCCTTTGGGTTTCGGTCACGTCGCGAAAGCTGGTGACGCAGCCGATGCGCTTGCCGCGCACCCGTTGCGGCATCACCTGGCATTCGAGCATGCGGCCATCGGTCAGTTCGACGATGGTGAACTGTTCCGAGTCGGGTTCGGCCTTGCGGCGCTGCACGTCGGCCAGAAAGCGCTCCGGATTTTTCACCAGCGCGAGTTGCATCGCCAGCAGCGCGGAGTCATTGAGTTCCGCCAGCTTGTCGGCCGGGATGCGCCACATTTCGATGAAGCGCGAGTTGTAGTGCATGGCGCGGCCGAAATAGCCCATCGCGAGAATGCCGTCGGTGGTGGAGTCGAGCGTGGCCAGCAGCAGCGCGAGGGCGGCGCGCGCCTCCGTCAGTTCCTGCGTGCGGCCTTCCAGCGTACGGCTGGTGGTTCCCAGCTTCTGCGTGGCGAAAGCCAGTGCGCGCCGGGCCTCGGTCAATTCCTGCGCCAGCCGATTGACGAGCTCGGTGAGGCCGGCTGCCTCCACGTCGGCCGGCTTGTCGGCTTTGCGCCGTCCCTGCGATTCTTGAGCCATCGAAAACACCTTCTGTGCAACCTCCGGGTTGCGGAACATCAATCAGATCACCGCTGGGGTCCCGCGCCTTAGGCAAATTGCTTAGGGCTCGCTAAGTGATTCGCGTGGCGGCGCGAATTCCTCAAGAGGTGCGCCTACTCCGGCTGGATGTTTTTGCGCTTGATGAAGTCGCCCCAGTGCTGGCGCTCCTTGCGCAGGTCGGCCGCGAACTGCTCCGGCGTGTCGTGAACGGGGAGCAGCGCCTGTTGCATCAGGCGCTGCTGCACGGCCGGATTGCGAAAGGCCTTGTTGATCTCGGCGCTCAGCTTTCCGACGATCGCGGGCGAGGTCTTGCGCGGCACCATCACGCTGAAGGAGGTCCAGGCGCGCACGTTCAGGCCGGCCTCCGCCAGCGTGGGCACGTTGGGCAGCAGCGGCGTCTTCTCGTTGACCGCGAGCGCGATCACCTTGCCCGCCTTGATCTGCTGGTCGATGGTCGCCAGGTCGGTGTACATGAACTGCAGCCGGCCGCTCAGGAGGTCCTGGTAGGCGGGCGCGACGCCTTTGTAGGGCACGTGCGTGAAGCGCGCACCGCTTGCGTCTTCCATCATGCGCACGCCGATGTAAGGGGGGCTGCCGACGCCGGCAGAGCCGTAGAAGAACTTCTCGGGTTCCTTCTTGCCGGCCTCGACCAGGTCCCGCACGGTCTTCCAGCCCGTGGCGGGCGCGGCCACCAGGACCATGGGCGCCATGACGCCCCGGCTCACCGCCGCCAGGTCGCGGTCCGCGTCGAAAGGCATGTTCTTCAGCAGCACCGGATTGATGCCCAGCGAGGAATTGGACGCCACCAGGATGGTGTAGCCGTCGGGCTCGGACTTGGCCACGATGTCCGCGCCGATGTTGCCGCTGGCGCCCGGCTTGTTGTCGACCACGAAGGCCTGCTTCAACTGGTCCGTCAAGGCCTGCGCCAGCAGCCGGCCGAACACGTCGGTGCCGCCGCCGGGCGAGGAAGGGACCACGATGCGCACCGGGCGCGATGGCCAGTTGTCCTGCGCGAACACCGCGCCGGGCAGCGCCAGCGTGCCGAGCGCCGCCTTGGCGAAGCGGCGGCGGGAAAGGGAGCTGTGCATCTTCATTGCCGTGTTTTGGTTGCGTGAGACCGCGTGCAAGGGTAGCGCATTGGCGGCGCGCCTTGGGCCCGCCGGCCGATGGCTCAAGCGGGCGCGGACGCGGAGGCGATGGCCAGTTGCCGGTGCAAGGCCGCGAGCAGTTCGCTCATGGGCTGGTGCAAGGCGAAGACCAGGGGTTCGAGCTGCTCGGCCCGCGTCATGCCGTCGCGCAAGGCCGCTTCCAGATCGGCCGCTCGCTCTTGCACGAGCGTGGCGCCGACATTGGCCGACACCGCTTTGGTCGTGTGCGCCAGGCGCTCGGCGGTGGCCGGGTCGCCGCAGGCCAGGGCTTGGCGAATGTCCGTAACGACCTGTTTTTGGCCGTCCACATAGCGGCGCAGCATCGCCAGGTACAAAGTCTTCTTGCCCATCATCCGGCTCAGCCCCAGCACCGTGTCGAGCCCGGCGATGCCTTGGGGCAGGCCGTCAGCGCCCGGTCCAGCGGGTTGCGGGGCGATGGCGCGCGCCGTCACCGTCGGCGCGCGTCGTGGGCGCACCCAGCGCGCCAGGATGGCGGTCATCTCCTGCGGATCGATCGGCTTGATCAGGAAGTCGTTCATCCCGGCTTCCATGCACTTGCGCCGATCCTGCTCCATCGCGTTGGCCGTCATCGCCACGATCGGCAGCAGCTCGAGGCGCGCGTGCTTGCGAATCTCACGGGTGGCCGTCACGCCGTCCATGACCGGCATCTGCATGTCCATGAACACCAGGTCATAGTTGAATTTCTGCACCAGGCCGAGCGCAATCTCGCCGTTCTCGGCGACGTCCACCACGAAGCCGCAGTCCTGCAGCATCTCGCGGGCCACTTGCTGGTTGATGTCGTTGTCCTCCACCAGCAGGATGCGGGCGCCGCGCAGTTGCGCGATGCGCGCGTCGGCCTCGGCCTGCGGCTGCGTCAGCACCGCGGGCTCGCCGCGCCGCCCGCCCAGCGCGTCCATCGTGGTGTCGAACAGCACGGAGGCGTTCACCGGCTTGACCAGCACATTCTGGATGCCCACGCTTTCGGCTTCCTTGAGCACCTCCTCGCGCCCGTAGGCGGTCACCATCAGGAACATCGGGGTGGCCGCCAGTCCCAGCGAGCGGATGCGCCGGGCCGTCTCCATGCCGTCCATGCCCGGCATGCGCCAGTCCAGATACACGACGTCATAAGGATGGCCCGCTGCCGCGGCGCGCCGCACCTCGTCCACCGCCGCTTGCCCCGAGCCGGCCTCTTGGGTCTGGA
>JAQGMT010000174.1 GCA_028292185.1 Ramlibacter sp.
CACCGCCAGCACGAAGCTGCTGGCCAGCAGCCCGTAAGCGCGTCCGACGTACCAGCCCAGGTCGTAGCGGCCGTTGTTGAAAAGGGCCGCCAACGCAGTGTCCGCAGCCCACACGCACAACACCACCATCAGCCAAAGGTCGATCACGGAGTGCGGGCGGCGCCGCCAGAGCAACGCAAGCGTGCCCATGCCCACCAGCCACGTCATGGTGGCTACCGCGACTTTCGCCGGCCGGTCTGCGCTGTTCATCATCAGCGGGAGCAGCAGCGCGATCCAGTGCGCCGCCGCGACGGTCAGTGCCGCAGCGGCCAACGTCAGCGCGATGCCGATCTTCAGCTCGAACAGCGCATGGAAAGCCGATGGCCGCGGCAGCGGCTCGCGCCCCTTGAGAAGCGCGTAGCCCATAACGAACAGCGGGAACCCGGCGTGCCAGAAAAAGTAAAGCCAGGCCGTGGTCTGCCCACCGCCCAGCAAGCCGCCGGCCGAAAACAAGCCGGGAAAGCTCAAGGCATGCGCCACGGTCATCAGCGCGCTGAACAGATAGGCACACGCCAGCACCAGCAGAGCGCGGGACCTCAAGATCGAATACTGCCCAAGGAGCAGCGTCATGGTGATCAGGTCGAGAACGAGCAAGGCCGACTCGTAGATGGGCAGAAACGCCGGCACTTGGGCCAGCGGCATCTTCGCGACCGGCGCGGCCAGGAGAAACAGCACCAGGGATAGCAGCACCACGGTCATTGCAGCGCGCCACTGGCTGCGGCGAGGACTCAATGTGGAGAGAAACGGAGCTCGGATGCTGTCCACGTAAGCGGGTTGGCCGCCCCCTGCGTCGAATGCGTACGAAGCTTCGTGGCCACGCACCTCTGGCCTTTCGGCGAGCGGCGCGGGGCTCGTCTGTCCTCTTAGAGCCTTCATTCTCCCTCCCCATGCAACGGGGAACGTCGCATCGCGCCAATATACGCGCCTTCGCATGGGCAGAAAAGGGGAATAACGCGGGTGTAAACCTATGCACTGGCCGGCAGACGTTGCGCCCCAGGAGCCACGAAGTTCAGCCGGCCGCCAGCCGCGCGTTCTGCAGGAACGTCTGCTTCTTCGCGTCACGGAAAATTTGCTTTTCAAAGCCTGCGTATTTAGTCGGCGGCGCTGGTGTCTGCAGGTGTTCGCGCTGCGTGCCTCGGCGTTGACCGCCCATGCGCGCCGTGATATTGTGGTCTGGGCAAGACAAACTTCCGACTACAAGTGAAGGTGGTTGCCGGCACACCGTGAGTAATGGTTCTATCGCAGGAGACAACAACAATGCGCAAGGTTCTTTTGGCTGGGGTGGCCGCAATCGGTATTGCGGCGCTGGGTTTGGTTGCACCGGCTTCAGTGCAGGCGCAGAAGTTGGCCGCAGTCGCCATCGACAGCGACGACATCGGCGGCGTGGTCACTGGGCCGAAAGGGCCGGAAGCCGGCGTCTGGGTGATCGCGGAAACGCACGATCTGCCGGTGCGTTTCATCCGTATCGTGGTCACCGATGACAAGGGCCGCTACGTCGTCCCCGATCTGCCGAAGGCCAATTACGACGTGTGGGTGCGCGGTTACGGGCTGGTCGACTCGCCGAAGGTCAAGAGCGTGCCCGGCAAGCAGCTCAATCTGAAAGCCGTGGTGGCGCCAAACGAAGCGGCCGCGGCGAAGTATTACCCCGCGATCTATTGGTTCTCGATGATGAAGATCCCCGAGGCCGGCGTGTTCGGCAGCAAAGAGGCGCCGGAGAACGTCAAGATCACCGACTACCTCAACGGCATGAAGAACAACGGCTGCGTCGGCTGCCATCAGCTCGGCCAGTTGGCGACCCGCACCATTCCGAAGTACCACCTGGACGGCAAGAAGAATCACGAGGAAGCCTGGGTCCGCCGCATCCAGTCCGGCCAAGCCGGCGAGAACATGGTCCTCCTGGCAGCCGGCCAGCTCGGCGGCTTGCCGTTCAAGTATCTCGCCGACTGGACCGAGCGCGTCGCCAAGGGCGAGTTGCCGTTTGCCAAGCCCACCCGGCCGCAAGGCGTCGAGCGCAACATCGTCGTCACCTTGCGCGACTGGCACAACCCCAAACAGTACCTGCATGACCTGATCTCGAGCGACAGGCGCTACCCGACGGTCAACGGCTACGGCCCGCTCTACGGGTCGTGCGAGCATGCCTGCAACGACATGCCGATCCTCGATCCGGTCAAGAACGTCGCGACGAATTTTGTTCTGCCGACCACACCCGACATGCCGCTGGCGCTCGGGCCTGGCAACGCGGGCTCGGTCAGCATCCTGCAGCCCTCGGCGTATTGGGGCGAAGAAAACATCTGGGACAGCAAGGCCAACAATCACAACTCGACGATCGACCGCAAGGGGCGCGTCTGGCTCGCGGCGACGGGCCACAAGCCGGACAACCCGGACTTCTGCAAAAAGGGATCCACCCATCCTTCCGCCGTCGAGTTTCCCCTCAACAGCACCAACCGCCGCATCACGATGTACGACCCGAAGACCGGCAAGTACACCGCGTACCAGACCTGCTTCGGCACCCATCACCTGCAGTTCGGCTACGACGCCAACGAGACGATCTGGGCGAGCACCGGCGGCGGCGGTGGAAACGTCGGCTGGCTGAACACCAAGATGCTCGACGAGACCGGCGACATCGAAAAGTCGCAGGGCTGGACCGCGCTGGTGCTCGACACCAACGGCAATGGCGTGCGCGACGAGTACACCGAGCCCGGCAAGCCGCAGGAACCCGGTAAGGACATGCGCA
>JAQGMT010000180.1 GCA_028292185.1 Ramlibacter sp.
ACGGTGACCTTGTCACCTGGGAGGATGCGGATGTAGTGCATCCGCATCTTTCCCGAAATATGTCCGAGCACCACGTGCCCGTTTTCCAGCTTCACGCGAAACGTCGCGTTCGGCAGGTTCTCCACCACCTCGCCCTGCATCTGGATGACATCATCCTTCGCCATGTCTCTGCTTGTCTGCTTCTTAGCCGCCGAGCGAGGTCTTGAAATTGGCTTTCTTCAGCAGCGATTCATATTGCTGCGACATCAAATAGTTCTGCACCTGGGCCATGAAGTCCATCGTCACCACGACGATGATCAGCAGCGAGGTTCCGCCGAAATAGAACGGCACGTTGTATTTCAGGATCAGGAATTCCGGCAGCAGGCAAACGAAGGTGATGTACACCGCGCCGGCGAGCGTCAGGCGCACCAGGATCTTGTCGATGTACCGCGCCGTCTGCTCGCCCGGACGAATGCCCGGGATGAACGCGCCGCTCTTCTTCAGGTTGTCCGCCGTTTCCCGGCTGTTGAACACCAGGGCCGTGTAGAAGAAACAGAAGAACACGATGGCGCTGGCATACAGCATCACGTAGATCGGCTGCCCCGGCGTCAATGTGCCCGAGATGTCTTTCAGCCAGCGCATGCCATCGCCCGCCGAGAACCAGTTCACCACGGTTGCCGGCAGCAGGATGATCGACGACGCGAAAATCGGCGGGATCACCCCGGCCATGTTCAGCTTCAGCGGCAGATGCGACGACTGGCCGCCATAAACCTTGTTGCCCACTTGCCGGCGCGCATAGTTCACCAGGATCTTGCGCTGGCCGCGTTCGACGAAGACCACGAAGTAGGTGACCAGGCCAACCACCAGGACGATCACGATCGCGATCAGGATGCTCATCGCGCCGGTGCGCACCAGCTCGAGCAAGCCGCCGACTGCGTTGGGCAGGCCGGCCGCGATGCCCGCGAAAATCAGGATCGAGATGCCGTTGCCCAGGCCCCGCTCGGTGATCTGCTCACCCAGCCACATCAGGAAGATGGTGCCGGCCGTCAGGCTCACCATCGCCGTCATGCGGAAGGCGAAACCCGGATGCAGCACCAGCCCGGCCGAGCCTTCCAGCGCCAACGCGATGCCCAGTGATTGGAATATGGCCAAGCCCAAAGTACCGTAGCGCGTGTACTGCGTGATCTTGCGCTGCCCGCTCGCGCCTTCCTTCTTCAGCGTCTCGAACGTCGGGACGACGTAGGTGAGCAGCTGCATGATGATCGACGCCGAGATGTACGGCATGATGCCCAGCGCGAACACGGTGAAGCGCGACAGCGCGCCGCCCGAGAACATGTTGAACAGCGACAGGATGCCGCCTTGCTGGCCCTTGAACAGCTGCTCGAGCTGGTCGGGGTTGATGCCAGGCACCGGGATGTGCGCGCCCACGCGGTACACCACGAGCGCGAGCAGCAGAAAGACAAGGCGGCGACGCAGGTCGCCGTACTTGCCGGTCTTCGCGATTTGTGCAGCGCTGGTTGCCACTCGTTGAATTCCTTGGGTTCTCTTCTTGTCAGGCCACGCTGCCGCCGGCTGCCTCGATGGCCGCCTTGGCGCCAGCCGTCGCCAGAATGCCGTTCAGCTTGACGGCTGTCTTCAGCTCGCCCGACTTGATGACCTTGACGTTCTTGATCAGCTCGCCGATCAGGCCGGCCGCCTTCAGCGACAGCATGTCGACATCCGCCGCGCCCAGGCGCTGCAGATCCGCCAGCGTCACTTCGGCGTTGAACTTGGCCGACTGCGACTTGAAGCCGCGCTTGGGCAGCCTGCGTTGCAGCGGCATCTGGCCGCCTTCGAAGCCGACCTTGTGGTAGCCGCCGGCGCGGGACTTCTGGCCCTTGTGGCCGCGACCCGCGGTCTTGCCCAGGCCCGAGCCGATGCCGCGGCCCACGCGGCGCTTGTAATGCTTGGCCCCGTCGGCGGGCTTGATGTCGTTGAGTTCCATATCGTCTCTTTCAGCCTGCCCGGTCAGAGGACGCGAATCAGGTAATCGATCTTGTTGATCATGCCGCGCACTGCCGGCGTGTCCTGCAGCTCGCTCACGCTATTGAGCTTGCGCAGGCCCAGGCCTCGCACGGTCGCGCGGTGGTCGGCCTTGGTGCCGATCGGGCTGCGAACCAGCTGGACCTTGACGGTATTGGTTTGGGTTGCCATGTGATGCTTTCGATCAGGCGGTGAAGATTTCTTCAACCGACTTGCCGCGCTTGGAGGCCACATTGCCCGGCGTCGTGCAATTGCGCAGGGCGTCCAGGGTGGCGCGGACCATGTTGTAGGGATTGCTGGAGCCGTGGCTCTTGGCAACGATGTCGGTGATGCCCATCACTTCGAACACGGCGCGCATCGGGCCGCCGGCGATGATGCCGGTGCCCTTGGGAGCCGGCGCCATGATCACGCGTGCCGCGCCATGGTGGCCGGCGACGTTATGGTGGATGGTGCCGTTCTTGAGCGTGACCTTGGTCATGTTGCGGCGCGCTTCTTCCATCGCCTTCTGCACGGCTGCAGGCACTTCCTTGGATTTGCCCTTGCCCATGCCGACCTTGCCGTCGCCGTCGCCCACCACGGTGAGCGCGGCGAAGCCGAGAATCCGGCCGCCCTTGACCACCTTGGTGACGCGGTTCACCGCGATCATCTTCTCGCGCAGGCCGTCTTCCGGTCCGTCGCCTTGAGTCTTCGCTTGAAATTTAGCCATGTTCGGTATCC
>JAQGMT010000190.1 GCA_028292185.1 Ramlibacter sp.
CCAGGAAGGCGTCGGCGCGTTCGGCCATCATGCGTTTGCGCTCGTGCATGTTGTCCACGACGTGCAGCTCCGTGCAGTCCAGCTTGGCCCATTCGCGCTCGACCAGGGCGTGCGGAATCACGCCGACCACGCGCCCGCCCGCGGTGAGCGTCGCGGTCGCCAGCACCCCCATCAATCCATTGTTGCCGCCGCCATAGACCAGTTGGCCGCCGTGCTCTCCGATCCACCGGCCGACATCGGCGGCCATGCCGGCAAAGTCCGGCGTGGCGCCGGTGCGCGATCCGCAATAGACGCACAGCGAGAAGGCCGGCGTCATGAACCGAACCTCTGATAGAGCGCCGCGAGCCAGATGCCGCCGCACAGCAGCAGGGTAAGCAGCACGGCGGCGCTGCCCATGTCCTTGGCTCGCTTGGACAGCTCGTGCCATTCGGGGCCGATGCGGTCGATGCAGGCTTCGATGGCCGTGTTGAGCAGTTCGACCGCCATCACGATGAGCACCGAACCGGCCAGCAAGGCGATCTCGATCCAGGTGCGTCCCAGCCAGAAGGCCGAAGGAAGCAGCACGATGGCGGCAAGGGCCTCCTGCCGGAAGGCGGTTTCGCTCCAGCCCGCGCGCAGGCCTGAGAGGGAGAAGCGGGCGGCGTGCCAGGCGCGGCTTAGGCCGGAACGCAGCTTGTGCTGGTCGGCGGGCGAGAGCGCCGGCTGTTGCGAGGACATGTGCTGTATTGTCGCCGACGCTCCCGCGCCCTAGCGATCCAGTGGCTGTGCCGGCACGAGCCGCGTGCCCGCCAGCACGTCGTGCCAGAACTGGCGCTGCGGATGAAGGCGGCTGAGCATCGCCCAAAGCGCCACCCAGGCAAAGACCAGCAGGAGCGTGTTGGCGCCGCTCAACTTGAACGGGGCGAGGGCGGCCAAGGGCGGCAGGAACCACAACCAGCTGCACAGGTAGCGCAGCATCGCGCGCGGCTGACTCAGTGCTTGTCCGGCGCGATCGACCACGCGAATCCGCCAGGTCTTCATTGCGAGCGTCTGGCCCTTGGCCCAGAACCAGGTGAAATAGACACCGAAGACGACGAACAGGAAGGCCTGAAGCAAGGGGCGGCGCGGGTCCGCGGGATCGCGGACCTGGCCCAGAGTGCTGAACAGCCAGCCCGCCACAAACACCAGCGCGAACAGCAGCATGCCCTCATAGACCCAACACGCCATCCGGCGCCGCAGGCTGGGGGCCAACAATGTGCTGCCTCTCAGTTGAGCGGTGCCGGCGCGGGCGCCGGCTGCGGCAGCAGCGTGTTGTGGTCGACCTGATTGGGCGCCGCCGCGATCCGCGCGGAGCCGGTATGCGGCCTGGATTTGGCTTTCGGCACGCCGGCAAGCTTTTCCGGCGCGACCGGCTTCACGGCGGCGGCGGCGGCCGGCGCTTTCGGCGCCTTGGCCGCGAGCTTGCGCTTTTCTTCGGGCGAGAGCGCCTGATAGGCCTCCCATTTGGCCTTCTTGTCGTCAGGGGCCAGTTGCTGCGTCTGGCCGAAGTTCAGGCGGGCTTGGGTGCGCTGCTGCGGACTGAGTGCCACCCATTCGGTCATGCGGCTGCGCAGGGTGGCCTGCTCGGCGGCCGAGAGCATCGGAAAGTTCTGCGACATCGCGAGCCATTTGCGCTTTTGCGCCTCGCTCACGGTGTCCCAGGTGCCGGCGAGCGGGGTCAGCGCCTGTTGCTGTGCGGGCGTTAGCTCACTCCACAGCGGCTTGGTCGGGCGCTTGACGGGCGGCTTCGGCAGAGGCGCGTAAGGTTTTGACGCCGCGCCGGGCCGGCCGGTCTGCGCGACATTGGGCTGCAGCGGGGCCGCTTGCGCGTGGAGAAGCGCCGTGGCCCAGGAAGGCGACCCGAGCCCCGCAGCGCACAGGAATGCCACCGCGAAGCCCAGGTAGCCGGGCTTTCGCAAGCACGCGAGGTGAGTCAGGAGAGCGCGCATGGCTCGCGGCGCTATTCCCCGCCCGTCTTGAGGAACTGGAGGAACCCCGGGTCGGCGTAGGCGGCGGGCGGCAAGTCGTCCGTCAGCAGTGCGGCGTCCACCTCGGCCACTTCGTGCGCGCGGCGTTCGTCCTGCGCTATCTGGATGACGAACAGGCCGGCAACCAGCGCGACCAGGGGCAGCACCGAAGCGATACGGTTCCAGAGGCTCTGGCCTTCATCGCCGAAGTTGAGCGTCGCGGCGCCGCCCGAATTCGTCACGGCGGCGGCGGTCCGCCGCAGGGCTGCCGGTTTGCGCTTGGCGACCGCCTGCACCCGAGCGGCCCGCAGCCGCTCGGCGATGTCGTAGCCAAGCTCAGCCGTGCCGACGCTCAAGCGGGCAGCGAGCAGCCGGCCGAAGCGGTCTTGCATTTGCTCGGACTGTGTAGCTTCAATGGTGGTCATAGTTGTATCCCCTTCGCCTTCAGCGCCTTGCTGAGGGCCTGGACCGCCCGCGAACAGTGCGTTTTGACACTGCCTTCCGAACAGCCCATGGCCGCCGCCGTTTCGGCAACGTCCATGTCCTCCCAGTAACGCATCAGGAAGGCTTCACGTTGACGCCCTGGCAATTCCTGGATCTCCGCTTCGATCTGTCGCAAGATTTGCGCCCGCCGCGTCGTGTCTTCGGCACTTTCAGCCTGTTGAGAGCCCTCGGCGAAGCTAAAAGTTTCGAGCAAGTCGAAATCGCCGTCGTCCGTGGACGATTCGAAGTCGCTCATGTTCGAGAACAGCGCCTTGCGCGTCTTCTGCCGCCGGAACCAGTCCAGGGTGCAGTTGGACAGGATGCGCTGGAACAGCATCGGCAGCTCGGTGACCGGCTTGTCCCCGTAATGCTCGGCCAGCTTCATCATGCTGTCCTGCACGATATCCAGCGCGGCCTCCTCGTCGCGCACGTGATAGATCGAGCGCTTGAATGCCCGCTTTTCGACGCTTTTAAGGAAGTCTGAGAGTTCTCGTTCGGTTGCCAAGGAAATCGGCCCAGTACGGCTGGGCGGTCTTATTTTTCTGCGGCGGGAGGCACCGCGGTGGGGCTGAAAGCCTCAAATTATCGCAGCGGTAGCGGGCTTTCCGATCGAATGTCGTGCTGCAGTGCGATAATGCGGCTGCAAGTCAACGGCAAACGAGTCCTGATCCGGCGGTGAATACGCCCGTCCATGGTCTGGGTTCAAAGTCCCGACGCAGCTCCAAAAGGGCACGCGAAGGGGCACCCAAGGTTTTTCGTCAGAGAAATTCACAAAGGTTCATCATGGAAATCTCCAAGGCGGAACTGTCCGCCGCTGCCGCGTCCGGCAGCACCGCTCCCGAACTCCGGGGCGCGGAAATTCTGGTCAAAGCGCTGCAAGCCGAAAACGTCAAGTACGTCTGGGGCTATCCCGGCGGCGCGGTGTTGCACATCTACGACGCCTTCTACAAGCAGGACACCATCCAGCACGTGCTGGTACGCCATGAACAGGCGGCGGTACATGCAGCCGACGGCTATGCCCGTGCCACCGGCGACGTCGGCGTGGCGCTGGTGACGTCCGGCCCCGGCGTGACCAACGCCGTCACCGGTATTGCCACGGCGTACATGGACAGCATCCCGATGGTGATCATCACCGGCCAGGTCCCCACGCACGCCATCGGGCTCGACGCCTTCCAGGAATGCGACACCGTCGGCATCACCCGTCCGATCGTCAAGCACAACTTCCTGGTGAAGGACGTGCGGCAGATGGCGACCGTCATGAAAAAGGCCTTCCACATCGCGCGCACCGGCCGTCCGGGACCGGTGGTGGTGGATGTGCCCAAGGACGTTTCTTTCGACAAGACCCCCTACACCGGTTATCCCGAGACGGTGGAGATGCGTTCCTACAACCCGGTGCGCAAAGGCCACGGCGGCCAGATCCGCAAGGCCTTGCAGTTGCTGATGGCGGCCAAGCGCCCGTACATCTACACCGGCGGCGGCGTGATCCTGGGCAATGCCTCGCAGGAGTTGCGCACGCTGGTGGACCTGC
>JAQGMT010000201.1 GCA_028292185.1 Ramlibacter sp.
GGATCAGGCAGTTCCACCACACCCACATTGGGCTCGATGGTGCAGAAGGGGTAGTTTTCCGCGGCGATGCCCGCCTTCGTCAACGCATTGAACAAGGTGGACTTGCCCACGTTGGGCAACCCGACAATCCCGCACTTCAAACTCATGGCAGTTCCGCAAAATCAAGCCAGAAAGTGTATGCCATGCGCGCGCGGCGCCTGGGCGCTGCTGCGAAGGGCCATCGCGGGCTTGTTGATTTGCGGCGGCCTGGCGGCCACGGCCGGGCACGCGGCCGATTCGCAAGGCGTCGTCACGCTGGGCGACAAGCAGCCCCCGATGAACGCGCAGCGGCTGGGCGGCGCCTGGGTCGACGCCACCGGCGGCACTTCGTTCGAGCAAGTGTTGGCGGGCGCCGGGCGGTTCCAGCCGCCCAGCCCCGACAGGGTCTACGCCCTGGGCGCGCAGGGCGCACTGTGGCTTCACTATCGCTTGAGCCTGGAGCCCAGGGCGCGCATCCGTTGGCAATTGGCATTCCCGATGCCCGCCATCGATTCGGTCACCGTCTACCAGGAGGACGACACAGGCCAGTGGGTGGGGCAAACCTCGGGCGACACCATGGCGGTGGCCAAATGGCCCGAGGCCGGGCGCTATCCGCACTTTCGCCTGTACTTGCGGCGCGGCAGCACGCGCGATGTCTACGTGCGCATCCGCCATGAGATGCCCGGCAATTTCCCGGTGGAACTGCTGGACGGCGCCGCTTTCGAATATCGGGTGCAAGTGGAATACCTGGGCCTGGGCGTGACCTTCGGCGCCATGCTGCTGCTCATGGCCGCGTGCCTGGCCCAGAGCCTGGTGTACCGCGATCGGGCTTACGCCTGGTACGCCTTGTATTTGCTGGCGATCATGTTGTGCGTCTCCTCGTATACCGGCGTCGCCGCGCACTTGCTCTGGCCGGGCTTCGACGCCCTGGGCGATGCGCCCGCGGCCTGCCTGACCCTGCTCGCCGCGGCCGCCGAGCTGCTGTTCGTGCGCAGTCTCGCCGGCATTTCGGCGCGGCATCGCGTGATCGACAGGCTGGTTCTTGGCTCGGGCCTGGCCGGCATCGGCCTGGCAGTGCTGTTACCGATGCTGCCCAAGGGGCCCGCCCTCACGATGGTGGCCGCCTATGTTGCGGGCTCGACGTTCGCGAGCATGGGGATCGCTTTGGCCGCGTGGCGGCGCGGCGACGTGGTCGGCGCGTGGCTTCTGGCGGCTTACGTCCCACTGTCGATGGCCATTGTGCTGACGCTGGCGCGAGTTTTCGGGTGGGTGCCGCTGCCCTGGGCCGGCCAGTACACGCTGGTGGCCGCGACGGGCCTCGCGGTGCCCTTGCTGCTGGTCGCGCTGAGCCTGCGCTCGCGCGATCGCCATGGCGCGCGGATCCGCGAACTGGCGCTGTCCAGCCAGGATGCGCTCACCGGATTGCTGGCGCCGCACCTGTTCCTCGACCGGCTGCGCCAGGTGCTCGCCCGGCACAATCGCCACCGCGAAAACACGGCGGTGATGTTCATCGAGCTGGTCAACTTCCGGCGCATCAAGGAAGCCCACGGCCCGGCCGTGGCCGATCAAAGCCTGCTGCGCACCGTGATGAAGCTGCGCCGCGTGGTGCGCGACCTGGATACCGTCAGCCGCATCGGCGAGCCGCGCTTCGGGCTCATCATCGAAGGCGTCGCCTCGCGCAACGCCGTCACCGAGAGGGCCGCGAGTGTCATCGCCGCCGGCCTCATGCCGCTGGCCGGCCTGAAGCCGGAGGTGATATTGCAGTTCCACTGTTCCGCCGTGCTGCTCTACGAAAAGAGCATGGAAGCACCCGATCTCGCACTGGCATTGCACGAGCTGCTGGATCGCATGTCGCCGCGCACGCGCCGGCCGATCCGCTTTCTCGAACCCGACGCCACGGTGGACGTTCCCGCGGACGCGGATTCGGCCTTGTTCGACCAGGACAGTGTGCTGCCGGCCCCGGGTGTCGCATAGGCGCACCGAGCGGCGTCGTAGACGATAGCCACGAAGTACCATTGAGCATGCGGGTCAAAATGCTTTCCACTGCGCGGGCCAAGACCAAGAAGGTCCAAAAAGGCCTGGTGCTCGCCCAAGCCGACTTGCACGAGGCCAATCAGGACCTGACGACATCCATCGACGGACGTCTCGGCCCCACGCGAGAATCGGTTGCCGCCGCTGTGGAACAAACCTCCGGAGTTGAAGCGCAGCTCCATGAGGCCGTACACGAACTCACGCACGTAACGGAGCTACTGAGGGTGGCCGAGGCCACCCTCGAGGAGGCCACCCAACAAGGCGTCCCCGCAACACGGTCAGGTGATGGAGTGGCTACCCTGCGCGCCCAGATCGACGCGGCAGATCAACAACGCACCTCGGGTGACCCCGAGAAGAAGCTGCCGAAGTAACTGGCTCCAGGCGCACGGACCCTCTGGGTCCGTGCCCGCGCCCGGCTTGCTTGTTTGCAGAACGCGCAGGTTGTTAACTGCCTGCTTCGCTCACTCGAACACCACGCCGGCCAGGCGCACCGCCTCGGTCACCTTCGGCGCTTCCACTTTCATCAGCGCCGCAAACTCCGCCGGGCTGCTGGGATAAGGATCGGCGGCGGCCTCGAA
>JAQGMT010000206.1 GCA_028292185.1 Ramlibacter sp.
TTTCATTGAAATGATTAACAAACTTGGTAGGGATCAATGGTCGACGGTGGTCCCGACGCCCTGCGCCTTTGCAAGTCGCACGGCAAGCGCGGCCACCCTGAGGTCCTGGAATGCAACACCCGTGCCAACTAATATGGTGATTTCATGTCGCGGGCGATGACTGTCGCACCGTCCCGACTCGTGAGTAGTCTCCCTGATTCCGTGAAGCGGGCGAACTGCGGAAGGAAGCCGCCGCCGCGAAGAAGCTCGCCTGACGAGAGTTGTCCACGGTGACGGTCAGCGCTTGCACCGGGCAGCTGGCGCACTCCCAAATGCTGCTCTCGCACAAGACCGCGATATGACGGAGCAGTATGTCCGGGTGCGAGTCGGGGACGGGGAACGCGTCAAACCTCTTCGCTAGGAGGGGAGTCGCTCGGGCCGACCTCGCCGCCCCGTACCCGTGCAAGCAGCCGAAGTTCAGCGTCGATCATCTGTTCAACCAGCGTCAACATCGTCTCTCGATTGCCCTCCCGCGCTTGCTGCCGCAAGCGGTCCAATGTCGTAAGCCGCGCAATTATCTGCGCCCGCTCAGCGCGTGCTCCCGAGTGAGGCATCGTGGCATCTAAAAATTAACATGGAATGTTAATCCGCTTAGTGCTCAACAATAAAGGCGCTCATTCCGCTTTTGTAGAAATCCAACGTGTTTTGTAGAAACGCCCCAGAGCCCAAAAGGGCGCTGAGGCGCATGAACACTGGTGGCCTGGGGCGGAATCGAACCACCGACACGCGGATTTTCAATCCGCTGCTCTACCAACTGAGCTACCGGGCCGTGAGCCGACGATTATATCAAGAGCGTGGGGCATTGCAGTGACGGGGTGCCCGCACCCCAGCCCTCCCCTAGAGGGGGAGGGAGCCAAGAGAAGTTACGCGGCGCTGCGCTTTCCTCTCGACAGGTCCACACCCAGCTGCTTGAGCTTGCGATAGAGGTGGGTGCGTTCCAGCCCGGTCTTCTCGGCAACGCGCGTCATCGAGCCGCCCTCTTTGGCCAAGTGGAATTCGAAGTACGATTTTTCGAAGTCGTCGCGCGCCTCGCGCAGCGGCTTGTCCAACTCGAACACCTGCCGCGCCTGCGGCCCCATCTCGACCACCGGGGGCAAGCTCTGGCCGCCCGTCATCGCGGCCTCAACGGTCAATTCAACGGCAGGCGCAGCTGCCGGCCCCAGCGCGCCCGGCTTGCGCGCAGCGCCGGGTGTGTCGCGCATGAGGCCCGCCTCGATCGCCTTGAGCAGCTTCTGCATCGTGATCGGCTTTTCCAGGAACGACTGCGCGCCGATCTTGGTGGCTTCCACCGCGGTCTCGATGGTGGCGTGGCCGCTCATCATGATCACCGGCATCGTGAGCAGGCCGTTGCTGGACCACTCCTTGAGCAGCGTGACGCCGTCGGTGTCGGGCATCCAGATGTCCAGCAGCACGAGGTCAGGGCGCGACCTGTTGCGCGCACCGCGCGCCTGCGCCGCGTTCTCGGCAAGTTCGACGTTGTGGCCTTCGTCGTTAAGGATCTCTGAGAGCAGGTCGCGGATGCCCAGTTCGTCGTCGACCACCAAGATATTTGCCATTGCTTTCCTGAAAACGCGAGGCTCAGCGCTGTTGTTACGCCGCCACTGCGAATGATAGCGACACTTGGGCACCCCGAACGGCGCCGTCCGCGACTAGATTTTTCAGGTCGATCCGGGCGCCGTGCTCGTCGGCAATCTTTTTCACCACGGCCAGGCCGAGGCCGGTGCCCTTGGCCTTGGTCGTGACGTAGGGCTCGAAGGCGCGTTTGAGGATGTGTTCCGGAAAGCCGCTGCCGGTGTCCTGCACCAGCAGGCGCGCCCGGCGCGAGGTTTCGTTCCACTGCGTCTTCACCGTCACTTGCCGCACCGGGCAGCCTTCGGTGGCGTCCTGCGCGTTTTGCAGCAGGTTGTGGATGACCTGGCGCAGCTGCTGCGCATCGCCCATCACCTTCGGGCAAAGCGCGTCCAGTTCCATTCTCACCGGCACGTGGGAAGACGCGTCGCCGCGCTCGCCGCCCTCGCGCGCATACAGTTGAAGCACATCCGTGACCAGCCCGTTGAGGTCCACCGGTTTCAGTTCGGCCGCGGGCAGGCGGGCGTAATCGCGGAATTCGTTGACGAGGCGTTTCATCGCATCGACCTGGTCGACGATGGTCCGCACCGACTTGGTCAGGATCGCCTGCTCGCTGGGCCCCACCTTGCCGGAGAGCTTCATCTCCAGGCGTTCCGCGGACAGCTGGATGGGGGTGAGCGGGTTCTTGATTTCATGCGCCAGCCGCCGCGCGACTTCGCCCCAGGCCTGGGCCCGCTGCGCCGAAACGATTTCGGAGATATCGTCGAACACCAGCAGCCGCGCTCCTTGGCCGGGCGTGTCCACCGGCATTTCGGCGCCGCGCGCGACCAGCGTGAGCGCGTTCTGCGGCGAACCGGGCTGCGCCGCATTCAGCTCGAACGACTGCTGCCAGTGGTCCAGCCCGTGCTGGCGGCGCTCGTTCATGTAGTCGTCGAATTGCTGCTGCACCGCGAGTCCGAATGATTCCAGGCCGGGAATATCGGCCAGGCGCGAACCCTCGCAAGCTGCCAGCGGCGCCCGCAGGATGCGTGTGGCCCCGGGGTTCGAGGACTGGATGTTGCCCTGGTCGTCCAGCACGATCACGCCGGCGGTGAGGTTGTCCAGGATGGTCTGCAGGTTGGCGCGCGCCCCGCTCACCTGTCCCATGCTTTTCTCTACGGCGGCGCGCGCGTCCGCCAGCTGCTGCGTCATCTGCGCGAACGAGCGCGTCAGCCCGCCGAGTTCGTCTTTGCCCTGCAGCGCGGGCTTGGGCGAGAGATCGCCCGCGGCCACCTCACGCACCCCCGCGGCCAGCAGCAGCAGGGGCCGCGCCAGCTGGTTGCCCAGGATCACCGCCAGCAACACCGCACCGAAGACCGCCAGGAACAAACTCAGCGTCAGGGTGCCGATGTACATGCGGCGCAAACCTTCGCGGCCCAAGGCCCGCTCCTGGTATTCGCGGTTGGCTTCCTGGACCGCGATCGCATTGGCCACCAGCGTGGCGGGCAAGCTTTGCGTCACCTGCAGCACACGCGGCTCCGCCAAGGACCCGAGGCTGGGTTGGGACACGACGGCGATGGCCTTGATCCGCGCGGTGCTGACGGCATTCGACCCGACCTCGTCCAAACCCTCGATCACCGCCAGCGAGCGCTGCGACCGGACATTGCGCAACTGCTGCGGCGTGGGCCGGTCGGGGTTGAGCTGGAAGCGCGAAGAGCCCGCACTGGCAATCAGATGGCCGCTGCCGCTCCACAACAGCACGTCGTCTGCCGGAAGCTGGTCGCGCAATCGCTCCAGCGCCAGCGGTGCTGAAGCATCGGGGGTTTCGGCCAGCTGGATGGCGGCAGCGCGGGTCTTGTTCGCCAAGTCGTTGGCAAGGGTGTCGAGCGTGGCCCGCCCGAGGTTCAGGCCCGCATCCAGCGCGCCTTCCACCTTCACGTCGAACCAGCTTTCGATCGAGCGTGAAACGAACTGGTACGACACCACATAGATCAACATGCCGGGCAGAAAACCCACCAGCGCGAAGATGGCTGCGAGCTTCACCAGCAGCCGGCTGCCGAACTTGCCTTGGCGCAAGCGCGAGACCAGCCGCACGGCCATCCACACCAGGACCAGCAGCAACACGCCGGCCACCACGATGTTGAGCACCAGCAGGCGCCCGTAATTGCGCTCGTAGAGTTCGCGATTGTTGGTGGCCAGTGTCAGCAGGAACATCAGCACGATGCCGATGCCCACGATCACCGCGATGGCCACACCCACCGCCCAGCGAAACGCGCGCGTGCTGCGCAGCGGAAAACGCATAGAGCCGCCGACGCGCGGATCGGTGCTCACTTCGCGCTCTCGAAGCCCAGCCGTTGGTTGCGCAGGGCGGTGATGTTCCAGTCGGCGTGACCCAGCGCGCCGATCTGGAACGGCCGCGGCAGCTGCGAAACGTCGAGGCGGAAACGGAAATCGACGTTGTAACGCTGGTCGGGATCGACCGCGCTGGCTTCGGCAATCTTCCAGTGCGAGACCCGCTGCACCGCCTGCAACGCCTCCTCCCGCGTATCGAAGGTCTGCCCCAGCGCGAGCCCCGAGTTGCCGATCGGTGTGGCCGACACCACCAGGCGCCAGCGCCGGGTCAGCGGCTGGTACGAAAGGCGCATGTGGCGCGCCGCGGTGGCCACTTCCTTGTCGTACCAGTACCAGCGATCACGCAGCAACACCGCTTCGGCCGCGAAGAACATCGGAATGCCTTTGGCCAGCGCGTCGTCGATGATGGGGGGCACCTCGAACTCGACGTTGGCCGACAGCAGCACGCCCTCTTCGGTGCGTTCCAGAGCCAGTTGCGTGATTTCGGTCTGCGGCCCTTGAGCAGCTGCCGGGAACGCGGCCCATAACGCGCAGCACGCAAACAGGGCCCAGCAGGCGCGTTCAAGCGCGAAGCGCAGGCGCCCCATCTCCCGCGCCCTTCCCCAACAGCGCGTAATAGAAACCGTCGTGATCACCTTCGAGATTGTCCTGGACGCCATTGTGCTTTGCCCTCGTTTGGGGCACTAAATGACCGGGTGCGGCCCGCAAAACAGCGCCGGTGTTGTTTGCAACAAACGTTTGCGCCTGCGCTTCGCCCTCGGCGCGAAAGACCGAACAGGTGCAGTAAAGCAAGCACCCGCCGGGCTTTAGCAAGGGCCACAGGGCGTCGAGCAAGCGGCCCTGCAAGGCCGCCAGTTGCGCGATATCGCTTTCACGGCGCAACCAGCGCACGTCGGGGTGGCGACGCACAATCCCCGACGCGGTGCAAGGCGCATCGAGCAGTATGCCGTCGAACGGCTCACCATCCCACCATTGGGAAGGCTGCCCCGCATCCGCCGCGACGACGCGAGCGTGCAGCCCGAGGCGGCGCAGCGTGTCGTCGATGCGCTGGCAGCGCACCGGGTCGATGTCCAGCGCAGTGACCTCTGCGTCCGCCAGCTCCAGCAGGTGTGCCGTTTTCCCGCCGGGCGCGGCACATGCATCGAGGATGCGCAACGGATGCTCGCCTGAAACTCGGGGAGCGCCGAGCGAGCGAATCAACAGCGGCGCCGCGAGCTGTGCGGCGGCATCCTGCACCGACACGTCGCCGGCATCGAAGCCCGGAATCTCGTGCACCGGCGTCGGCCGATTCAGCACCACCCCGTACTCGCCAATCGCGGTGGCGCCAATGCCTGCTTGTTCAAGCCTGGCCAGGTAGGGTGCGAGTGCGGTCCTTCTGGAATTCACCCGCAGTGTCATGGGGGGCTGGGTGTTGTTGGCTTGCAGGATTTCCTGCCACTGCTGCGGATGGTCAAGCTTCAGCCGCGCTATCCACCAGCGCGGATGGTTCCAATGCGCGACGGGGTCTTGTTCGGTGGCGGCGACCAGCGCGTCGCGCTCCCGCAGGAAGCGGCGCAGGCATGCGTTGATGAAATTCGATTGGGCTCGCGTGGCCGCGCCTCGCTTGGCCGCTTCCACGGCTTGATCGACCAGCGTGAACACCTCGTACGGCGCCTCGCTGTCTCGCCAACAAAGGGCGAGCGCGGTGCACAGCAGGGCATCGGCTGGAGCGGGCGGAGCGCGCCGCGCAAGGAGGTGTCGCAAGGCTTGCGCGCGCCCCAACTGGCGCAGCGCATGGAATGCCAGTGCCTGTGTGCCGGGCCGCAGCGGACCCTCGACGCGCGCGATTGCCGCCGTCGCCGACTCGCCATCGACCACCGCCGCCACCACGCCGGCCGCGGCTTGCAGCAGCCGCCACAAAGGCGGCGCGGATGGATTTGCGCCCCCCGCGTCGGTGGCGCCGGCCTTCGATGGGACCACGGCTACTGCAGCACCGGCCGCGTGCGCGGCGTCAGCCCACGTCCCGGCTTGAAGCCGAACAACCGGGCCAGCAAGAGCGCGGGAAATTGCCCGATCGCCTGGTTGTAGCAAACCACCGCCTGATTGAAATGCTCGGTCGCGACGTGGGTTTGCAAAGCCAGTTGAACCCGCCGCGAGGTCACGGTGTCCGGCAAGCGCGGCCCGGCCAGGTCGTGCGCGTCGTCTCGTTCCGCACGTTCCCATGCCATCGCCAGGATCTCCTGCGCCGCACTCAGGGCGGCAATGCCCGCCGGCTCGAGCGGACGGCTGCGCGCGGCCGCCAGCGACGCGGCGAATTGCGCCGCTGCACCATGCAAGCCGGCCCAGAACGAGCCTTCACCATCGAGCGAGGCGGGCTGCGTCTGTTCCGGCCCTGGCAATTGCTTGCGCACCAGATCCACCTGGCGCGCGAGTTCCGCATCCAGCGCAGCGAAGGCGGCGTTGGCATCGGCGCGCAATCGCATCAAGCGGTTGTAGGCGCCGACGATCCAGAACAGCAGGACGGCGCCCAGCGACCAGAAAACAAGAGAGCTTGGCATGCGGCGAAGGCGATGGACCCCAATGAAAAAAAGCCCCGACCGCAGGCGGCCGGGGCTTTAGTTTACGGTCAAACCGCGAGGCTACTCGGTGGCGGCGCCTTCGCTGGCCTCGGGCGCGGTGGCGCCTTCGGTGACGGCGGCGAGCTCCGCTGCCTCGGCTTCGGCGATGGCGTGGCGCTCGGCCTCGTCCATCATGTCCTTGGCCTTGCGCGCCTGGTGATAAGCCATCCCCGTGCCTGCCGGGATCAGCCGGCCGACGATGACGTTTTCCTTCAGGCCGCGCAGCTCATCGCGCTTGCCCATGATCGCCG
>JAQGMT010000237.1 GCA_028292185.1 Ramlibacter sp.
CGAAGGAGACCCCATGATTGCTCGAAGAACCGTGTTGCAGGCGGCGGGGGCGCTCTGTGCCGCCGCTCCGCTGGATCAGTTGCTGGCGCAGACGCCGGGCTCGGTGCGGGTCTGCGTGGGCTTTCCACCCGGCAGCGCCGCCGACGTGGTGGGCCGCGTGGTGGCCAGCAAACTGTCGGCCTCAGGCGTGCCGCACATCGTCGACAACCGCGCCGGCGCGGGTGGGCGGCTGGCCGTGGACAACATCAGGCAAGCCCCCGCCGACGGTTCGGCCATGCTGGTGACGCCCGATGCGATCATGACGATCTATCCGCACGTCTATCGAAAGCTCACCTACCAGCCGCGGGTGGACCTGCGGCCGGTGACCACGCTTTGCACGGTGCCGCTGGGCATCGCCGTGGGTCCGCTGGTGCCGCCAGAAGTGCGCACCCTCGCGCAATTCGTGGCCTGGGCAAAGGCCAATCCGGCAAAGGCCAGCTTCGGAACATCGGGCGCGGGCACCACGCTGCACTTCACCGGCTGGATGCTCGCGCACGCCGCGGGAATCGAACTGACCCATGTGCCTTACCGGGGGTCGATCCTCGCCGCGCAGGATATGGTGGCGGGGCAGATCGCGGCGAGCATCAACGTGCTGGGGGAAGTTCTGCCGTTCGCGCAGGCGGGCAGGGCACGCGTGCTGGCGGTCTCGGGCCCGACCCGGTCGCGCTTCGCGCCCGACACGCCTACCGTCAGGGAGGCCGGCTACGCGTCGCTCGAATCGATGACGTGGTTCGGCCTGTTCCTGCCGGCCAAGACGCCGGATGCGCTGGTGGCCAGCGTGCAGTCTGCGGTGGTCCAGGGTTTCAACGAGCCGGACGCGCGCGAGACGCTGTCGAAAATGGCGATGGATGCATCGACCCTGTCGCCGCCGGAATTCATCTCGCTGATCCGGCGCGACCTCGATCGTTGGGGGCCGGTGGTCAAGGAGACGGGCTATACGTCGGACGACTGACGTCCACGTCGCGCTGTTCCCGCGCCGAGCGCAGCAGCGCCAGGCACACTTCCAACGTGGCGCGCGCCCAAGGGCCGTCGTGCAGCGGTGGCGTCCCGTGGCGCAAGGCGGCGAACAGTTCATCGATCACTTCGAAGCGGGGAACGGCAGGGGCGGGCAGCGCCTCGTGCTGCTTCTGCGCATCGGCGTAAATCCACACCCCATCGGCCACGGGGCGAAGGTCGGCACCATCGCACGACACCAGCACCGATCCGAAGTGCTGGTGCAGCGCGGGCGTTGCGTGCGTGGGCGCTTGGTAAGCGGGCCCGCCGTACGTCGCCGCGTTTTTCAAGCGCGCTTCGGCTGCTGGATCCGCGGCCTGCGCGAGGCGCTTGCGAGCTGCGCCGTAGTCGCCGGGGTTCTTCGCGTGCCCCATTTCGCCGATCCAGCCGTACCACTCGTCTGAATCGAAATGGCCGTAGCCGCTGTAGGTGAGTGAAGCAAACGCGCCGTTCTCGAACCACAGCAGCACCGCATAAGCCCCTTCGGTGTTGCGCGATGGATCCCAGGCGCCGGCCGCGGCACGGACCCGCACCACGCGGCTGCCGGCCAACAAGCGCACCACGTCCACCTGGTGCGCGGCCTGGCTGAACACCACGCCGCCGCCGCTGGCCGTCTGCAATTCCTCGGGACGGCGTGGACGGTACAGGAAATCCGTGTAGTTCAAGGCGTGGATCATCCGCACCTGCCCGTAAGCGCCGCTGCCGATCAGCTCGCGCGCTCGCAGGTACGGGGCGTCGAAGCTGTGGCAATGGCCGACGATCAAGTGCACTTTGGCCGCTTCGCACCGCGCGATCATCTCGTCGCATTCGGCGAGCGCGAGCGCCATGGGCTTTTCCAGCAAGACGTGTTTGCCGTTGCGCGCTGCGGCTTCAGTGTGCGCGGCGTGGAATTGGTGCGGGCTGGCGATGTAGATCGCTTCGACGTTCCCGTCTTGCGCGAGGGCGTCGATGTCCTCGTAGACCGGGGCGCTGAAATCCGCGGCAAACTGCGTGCGTGCTTCCTTGCGCGGGTCGCACGCGGCGACGAGCTGCACGCGGCGGTCGGCCAGGAACGTCGGCAGCATCAACGTGAACGCCCGCCCGAGGCCTGCGACGCCGAGCCGAATGGGTTTGGCCGTGTCGCTCACCGGTCAATCACCAGCCGGGCCGACTTGGCCCGCGAGACGCAGATCATGATCTGGGACGACATCTCCTCGGGCATCAACACCATGTCGCGGTGATCGGCTTCGCCCTCCAGCAGCGCGGTCCTGCAGGTGCCGCACGTTCCGCTCTCGCAGGACGATGGCGCGTTGACGCCGTGCTCACGCATCGTGGCGAGGATCGACTTGCCTACCGGCACTTCGAACTCTTTCCCGGAGCGGCCCAGCGCCACGGTGAAAGGCTTGTCATCGGGCTGGACGCCGCCGCCTTCCTTGAAGCTTTCGAAATGCACGCGGCTCGCGGGCCAATGGCCGCTCATGTCGCGCACGGCTTCCATCAGCCGCCGGGGCCCGCAGCAATAGATATGACCCGTGTTCGGCTTCTCCAGAACCGGCCAGAGATCGAAGGCTTGCTGCGGATCGCCGTGACTGTGATGAAGCACGACGTTCTTGCGAAGTGCGGGCTGTGTCAGTTCGTCAAGGAAGGCGGCGTCTTCGGGATGCCGCGTCAGGTAGTACAGTTTCCAGGGCGCGGGCGGCAGTTCACCGAAGGAACGAACCATCGACATGATCGGCGTGATGCCGATGCCGCCGGCGATGAACAAATGCGAGCGGGCGTTTTCCACCAGCGCAAACGCGTTGTCGGGAAGCGAGGTGGGCAGGGTGTCGCCCACGTGCACATCCCTGTGCATGCTCAGCGAGCCGCCTTGGCCGCTGTCTTCCCGCTTCACAGTGATGACGTACCTTGCGCGCTCCGCCGGGTCGTTGCACAGCGAGTATTTGCGCAAGCAGCCTTGGGGCGTTTGCACTTTCACGTGCGATCCCGGGGTGAATGCGGGAAGCTCGCTGCCGTCGGGTTGGACGAGTTCGAAGCTGCGGATGCCGTTCGCCACGTCGGCGATGCTGGCCACGCGCAGAGGCATCTGCGTATCGGAATGCTGAAGCGGCATCTGTGTGTCCGCCTGCTGCATGGCCTCAGGCTTTGACCGAATACGAGGGCTCGAGCTCGGGGCCCGCGGGGCCGGCGCCCACCGGCTGCACCTTGAACTCGCGCCAATCGGTCGTCTTGGGCACGATGGCCTGGTAGGCGCATACCGAGCGGGGTATCGCGGCGTCGCCGGTGCCGATCGCGGGTTCGCCGTTCTGGAACGCACGCACCGCGTCCAGCATCTGGCGGCGGAACTCCACGATGGCCAGGTCGCTCGCGCCCAGGCGGTCAGCGCTGCGATCCGCGATCGGCCCCATGGTGACCCACATCGCCAGATCCTGGTTTGGAAAGCCGGTGATGCCGGTGAAGTTGCCGGCCCTCATCGCGGCGCGGTCCTGCCAGAACTTGTTTTCCCTGGTGCGCAGGGGGTGGTACTCCTCGTCCAGGTCGATGCCCACGGTCTGCCGCAGGAACTTGCGCCAGGTTTCTGTTTCCGGTGTCTGCGATGGTTCGCCCCAGGCGATGAAATAGAAGGCCGTGTGGGTGTCGTCCATCGGAACGTTGATGTTGGCCACGTTGTACAGATTGTTGGGCGGGATCAATGCCGTGGCCGGCGCGACGAAGACGGTGGATCGCACGTATTCGTGGGTCGCCGCATTGGTGATGGGCCGGCGCAAGGCGGCATACCGAAACCCATAGCTGCCGCGCTGCACCTGCAGGCGCGGCGCCTTGTCGGTGGATGGGCGCAACCAGGTCTTGTCGGTGGCCTTGGCGCTGTCCACCCGCGCCGGCACCATGTCCGACGAGTGCAAGCTGGAACTGTGCGCCGAATCGATCGCGCCCTCAAGCACCTGCGCCCAATTGCACGGCACCAGCACCTTGGCGATGCTGACCCTCACGTCCGCGGTGGGCGCCCAAGCCGGGGGCGAGAACGCGGGCACGGCATCCTGCGGCCCGAACCAGGCCCACACCATGCCGCCCCATTCCTTGGCCGGGAAAGCCTTGTGCTTGACCTTCTGCGCCATGCCGCTGACGGCGGGCTCGGATGCCATCTCCAGCACGTTGCCTTGCACGTCCATTTTCCAGCCGTGATAGAGGCAGCGCAGCCCGCCTTCCTCGTTGCGCCCGAGCGCGAGCGAGGCGCGGCGGTGCGGGCAGGACTCGTCGAGCACGCCGACGTTTCCTTCACTGTCGCGAAACACGACCAGGCTTTCACCGAACACGCGTGCTCGCACGGGGTCGCCGTCCGGCTCGCTCACTTCTTCGAGCAGGCACACGGGCGTCCAGTGACGGCGCATCAGCTGGCCCATGGGTGCATCGCCTTCCACGCGGCAGAGCAAATCGTTTTCTTCACGCGTCATCATCAGCGCGCACTCCCGACGGCCGCAGCCGAATCGTCCCCCGTGCTGGCGGTACCAGCAGCCACGCCTCTGCGTATCACCACCGGCTTGCCGCCCCAGCGCCGCTTGCACATCCATGCGGCGAGCGCTGAATCGAGGTAGTCGGCGTGCCCCGGAAACCACTCGGCCAGCGCCTGCGCGATCCTGTAGCCCTGCGCGGTTTCGCCGGCCTCGATGCGCTCACGGACGCCGACGATCGATGCCATGACCGCGGCGTGCTCGTTGATGTGGCACTCGCGCGCTGGAAAATCGTTGTCGCGCATCCAGTTGTCTTCCAGGTCGAAGTGGCTTTTGGCCTGCCGTTCCAACTCGGCGAACGCAGCGGGCACGTCCGCCTCCGCCGCATTGGCGACGGCCGCGATGCAGGCGACGAACTCTTCATGGACCGCATCCATTTCCGGGTCCCCCAGCAGCAAGCTGTCATTCCAGAGGAGGGGTACGGCGGGCGACGGCATCACAAAAGTTTCGATGGGTGGGAAAGGCTCATTTTGCCAGCCCGCGCCAGCCTACTTCAGCAGCAGGAGTATCGCCAGCAAGGTGAGGAACACCAGCAGGAGCTTGTGAAACACGGCCTCCGCCAGCCTTTGCCTGAGCATCTTGCCCAGGAACAGGCCGGCGGCCATCGGCAACATGGCCGCTCCGGACAGCAGGATGTCGGTGAAGGCGATGCGGTGGAACCACAGCATCGAGCCGTACAGCGGCAGCGCCGCCGAAAGGTAGATAACGCTGATGCTGGACACGAAGACGTCGCGTTCGAGCTTCAGCGACATGAGGTAGGTGATGACCACCGGCCCGGTCAGCGCCGACACACCGCCCAACAAGCCGGAGAACAAGCCGATGCCGGTGCCGACCGCCTCTTCGCGATTGGGGCTGATGCGCAACGTGGGTTGGAATGCCATGATCGCCACGCCGACCAGCAGCACGCAAGCCAGCAGCACGTTCATCTGCGACGTCGAAAGCGACAGCGTGATGCGCACCGTCAGCACCGTGGCGATGATCTGCGCGATGATCAACCCGCGAAAGCGCCTGAAGCCTTGCCGCAGGCGGCCGCCGTCGATGGCCTGCCAGAAATTGGACGAAAGCACCGGCACCATCATCATGCCGATCGCCTGGGGGCTGGGAATCCACAAGGACAGCACCGGCACAGCGACCAGCGGCAGCCCGACACCCAGCGCGCCCTTGACGCAACCGCCCAATACGAAGGAAAGGATGAAGGCGAACCACGGGAAATCGAGCGGCATTTGCACGCCGTGATTCTTTCACATGCGCTACTCAGCCTTCAGGTTGGCTGCTCGGCCCGCTTTGTTCATGGCTTCGTTTTCGCGCTCGATGGCCTTGCCGTACTCGGCGGAGGTGGACCCGACCGGGTCGATCACCTGCGCGTGGAACGTCTTCACCACCTCGGGCATCTTCACCACTTCGGCAATCTCGCGGCTGACCCGGTCGATGGCAAATTGCGGTGTGCCCGCTGCCGCCAACACGCCGATCGCCACGGAGAAATCGAATCCAGGCAAGGTCTCGGCGATCGCCGGAACATCGGGCGCCTGGGTAGAGCGGGTCGGCGCGTTCGACGCCAGCACTTTGACCTGTCCGTTCTGCACGAAGCCGGAGATGGAAGGCAGCGCGGAGACCGAGAAGTCCACTTGCCCGCCGACCAGTGCGGGGGTGGATTGGCCCGAGCCGCGGAACGGGACGTGCCGCACGTCGAGGTTGAGCGCTGCTTTCAGCGCTTCCATTGTCAGGTGGTGCGTGCTGCCGATGCCGGACGAGCCGTAGGTGTATTGCCCCGGCTTGCTTCGCACCAGCGTGACGAACTCCTGGAAGGTATTGACGCCCGTCTTCGGGTGAGCCACCAGGAACAAGGGCGAGCGGGCGATCAGCGAAACCGGAAGAATGTCCTTGCCGTAGACATAGTTCACCTTCGCGATCAGCGGCGTGATCGAGAGCATCGACCCGTCGGTGACGATGAACACATGGCCATCCGAAGGACTGCTCTGGAGCAGCGCGTTGTAGGCGACAACCCCATTGCCGCCGGGTTTGTTGTCGATGATGACCGGCTGGCCGAGACGATCGCCGAGCCTTTGCGCCACGACCCGGGCGACGGTATCGGGCAGACCGCCCGGCGCATAGGGGACGATGAATTTGACGGGTTTGCTCGGGTAGCTCGGCTGGGCCGGAGCGA
>JAQGMT010000281.1 GCA_028292185.1 Ramlibacter sp.
GTGCCCCAGATGCTCAACTACGAATCCGTGGGCGGCGTCAACTTCAAGAAGGGCTGCTACCCGGGCCAGGAAGTCGTGGCACGCAGCCAGTTCCGTGGCACGTTGAAGCGGCGCGCTTATCTCGCCCACTCGCAGGGTCCCTTGCTCGCGGGCCAGGAGATCTTTCACGAGGCCGATGAAAGCCAGCCGTGCGGCATCGTCGCGCAAGCGGCACCAGCGCCCGAGGGCGGCTGGGACGCCATCGTCTCAATGCAGGTGGCACTTGCGCACGACGGCGCGCTGAGCGCTGGGGGGCCGCAAGGCCCTGCCCTGTCGATCGAGCCCCCGCCTTATCCCTTGCTCGCCGACGTCTGACCGGCTGCGGCCGGGGCCTCGCCGCGCAACCCGAGCGCGGCACGATACTCAGGGGGAATTTCCGCGAGCAGCGCCTCGGTTTCTCCTGCGGGTGTCATTGCCAGCGCGTGCCTGAAAGCATCGAGCGCCTTCTCGCGATCCTTGGCCCCACTCGCATACATGTTGCCCAGTTGAAGGTATCCCTGCGTGCGTGTCTGGGGCCAACCGGTCATGCGCAGCTCCATCGCCTGCGCGGCCAGCGGATAGTCGCCCGCGCGCCACGCAAGCACGAATGTGCCGTTGACAAGGTCATAGTCGTAGACCTTGTCGGCAATCGCCTGGCGAGCGATTGCCAGCGCTTTCTCCTGCTGGCCCGTGCGGCCGTACAGCACCACTTGCAGCGAGAGCACCGAAGGTGCGTGCGGCTGGACTTTCTCGGCGCGCGCCAGGTATTCCAGGGCCTTATCCATCTGCCCCAGCGTCGCATATCCCCTGGCGATGTTCGTCATGATCGCGACGATATGGGGCCGCGACGAGAGCACGCTCTCCCAGATCCAGATGGCATCGCGCCAATCGCCCCAGCGCGCCAATTCATCCGCCACCATGGGCGTGATCTTGCGGTAGTGGGGGTTGATGGCGATGCCTTCGCGGATGAGCCCGAGCATTTCGGCCTTGGTCGGCTCCCATTGGCGTCCACGCGGGTTGGCGGAGGCGGAAACCGAGAGTGCGAGCTTCGTTGCCCTGACAATTTTCTGTTCGGCTTGCGCCGCCTGCTGTGAGATGTAGATGGCGAGCACGAACGCCATGGCCACGATCAGCAGCGCGACCTGCGACATGGCGGGCCGCCAGCGAATGCGGGACGCCGCCCAAGGCGCCAGCGCGCCCAGCCGCGCATCGGACGCGGCGAGGCCGCCCAGGCACAGCGCAAACAGCGCGCCGGTACTGGCCATGCGCCAAGGAAAGCCGACGTTGCTGACCACCATCAGCGACATCAGGCTGCACAGCAAGACTGCGCGCCACGGGCCTTCGGCCTGCTGTTGCGGCGCGCGTCCGGTGAGTGTCCGCCGCAGCGCATCCAACAGGTAAGCCATCAGTGCCAGCAGGAAGAGCCAGCCCACGATGCCGTACTCGGCCAGCAACTGGAGGAACTCGTTGTGCACGTAGTAGTCGGTCTCGAGCTGCGCGCCTTCGGCCTGGTACAAGGTAATCGCGTTTTCCCAGGCGCCCGCGCCCACGCCGGACAGCGGCCGGTCACGAATCATGCCGGCCGTGGCTTTCCACATCACCATGCGAATGCCCAGCGAAGGGTCGCTCGCCGAGATCGAGCCGGTGCGCTTGAAGCCGCGCTCCAGCGCGGTCATCCCGCGGCCTTCGTCGGCGATCTTGGGATCCCCGGTGGGAATCACACCGAGGCCCGCGACCGTCGCGATCAGCAGTCCGGCGGCAAGCCAGCGCGTCCCGCGGCTCCAGCCGCCCAGGGCCAGTTGCCCGCGGTACAACCAGGCAGCGTACGGCAGGACCACCAGCAGCTGCAGCCACAAGGCGATCAGCGCCGCGCGCGTGCCCGTCATCAGGATGGCGACCACGATGAACGCGGAGCTGACGGAAAGCAGGGCCACCTGGGCGCTTTGGCGAGCTCGCGCCAGCAAAATCGCCGCGAACGGCAAGGTGCAGACGGCAAACTCCGCGAAGAAGTTGCGGTTGACGAAGGTGGATGCGGGCGGCGGCCCTTCGGGGAACAAGCGGAAGTCGAACCAGAACTGCAATGCCGCCCACAGCGAGGCGACCAGTGCGCCCAGGTGTATTCCTGCCGCCAGTGTCGGCAAGCGCTCGCGCGACAAGGTGTTCAGGCCCAGCCAGACCAGCAAGGAAAAGACGACCCAGCGAATGGCTTCGACCGCAGCGAGGTAGGTGTGCGACCAGGCCATGCTGCCCAAGGCGTAGGCCGCCAAGCCCAGAGGCAGCCACACCACCGCGTGCCACCGCAAGGGCTCGCGACGCCGCCACTGTTCCCAGAAGAAAGCGAGGGCCGCGGCGAGCGCGCCCAAGGAGACGATCATGGACTTGAGCGTGTCCTGCAGCATCTCCTCGTGCGTCACACCCAGGGCCGGCGCGAGGAACATGAGCGTGGCCAGAAGCACCACCGGTATCCAGCCGGCGCCTTCCAACGGCGCAGTGGCGGAACTTGCGCTGGGCCCCGCCACAGTGGAGGGGACCGCGCCGGCCGTAACTGTTGCCGCGGCAGCGGAGCGGGCTGGATTGCGTTTTTTGCGTGCCATGTTCAGCGCAGCGCCCGTGCCATCGCGATGTGCGGGATACCCGCTTCGTCGAAAACTTCGCCGCTCGCCTGAAAGCCCGCATCGCTATAGAACGACCGGGCGCTGCACTGCGCGTGCAAGTGCACTTCACGGTCGCCCCGCGCGGCCGCCGCCTGCAACAGCGTGTCCAGCACTTGGCGGCCGACACCGGAGCCACGCAACACCCGGTGGACCGCCATCCGCCCGATCTTCGCCACGCCCTTCGACGGCTGCAACAACCGGCCCGTTGCTATCGCTTGTCCCAAGCGGTTGTAGGCGACCGCATGCAGCGCCCCGGCATCCGCCTCATCCCACTCGAGCTCCTGCGCGATCCGCTGCTCCTGGATAAAGACATCGGTGCGGATGCGCCGGGCGTCGGCTGCGAGTTCGGCCCAGCCGCCCGTGCGCACCTGCACCATCACCTCGCCGGCCTCATAGCCAGTCAGGATTTCGCGCAGCAAGGGTGGCACCGGCCGCGAAGTCTGGCTGGCCGGATCGGCGAACACGTAAATCAGCTCGCAGGCGATCAGCAACTCGTCGCCGCGGAAGATGGCGGCGCTGAATGCCATGGACGAATTGCCGATGCGCCCGCACTTCAGGCCGATGTCCAGACAATCGTCCAGGCGAGCCGATGCGTTGAATTCGACCGTCGCCTTCTTCACGTACAGGTCTCCGCCCAGCAGGTGCATGGCTTGCTCGTAGGGCAGCGCCAGCATTCGCCAGTAATGGCCGACTGCGGTGTCGATATACATCAGATAGTGCGCATTGAACACGATCTTCTGCATGTCCACTTCGGCCCAGCGCACGCGCAGGCGGTGAAAAAAGCGGAACTCTTGTCGTTTCATGAAGCGAGGGGCAAGAACCGGTCGCGGCGGACGCCGTGGCGGATGGTTCTTGCTCCAGTTAAAGTGGCAGTTTCCATCGTAATCGGAATTGCGCCATGGCCTTCATCTACTACGTCACGCAGATCCAGTTCGACTTCGGTGCGGTGAAACTGCTCAAACAGGAATGCGATCGGGTGGGCATCACGCGCCCGCTGGTCGTCACCGACCCTGGCGTGAAGGCAGCGGGCGTGCTGCAAAAAGCGCTCGACGCGCTGGCGGGGATGCCGGTCGCCATCTTCGACCAGACGCCTTCCAATCCAACCGAAGCCGCGGTCCGCGCCGCCACCGAGGTTTACAAGGCGAACCGCTGCGACGGCCTCATCGCGGTGGGTGGCGGCTCGGCGATCGATTGCGCGAAGGGCGTCGCGATCGCAGCGACGCACGAAGGACCGCTCACTCATTACGCGACCATCGAGGGCGGCTCTGCGCGCATCACCGAGAAGGCGGCGCCCCTCATCGCGGTGCCTACCACCAGCGGCACCGGCAGCGAAGTCGCGCGCGGGGCCATCATCATCGTGGACGACCATCGCAAGCTCGGCTTCCACTCGTGGCACCTGGTGCCCAAGGCAGCGATCTGCGATCCCGAGCTCACGCTGGGACTGCCGCCCAAACTCACCGCCGCCACCGGCATGGACGCCATTGCCCATTGCATGGAAACCTTCATGTCGGCGGCGGTCAACCCGCCGGCGGACGGCATCGCGCTCGACGGGCTGGAGCGCGGCTGGGCCCATATCGAACGCGCGACGCGCGATGGCAGTGATCGCGAAGCACGCTTCAACCTGATGAGCGCCTCGATGCAAGGTGCGATGGCCTTCCAGAAGGGCCTGGGCTGCGTCCATTCGCTCAGTCACAGCCTCGGAGGGGTCGATCCGCGGCTGCATCACGGCACGCTCAATGCCGTCTTTCTGCCCGCCGTGGTTAGGTTCAATGCGCAGGCCGAGTCGGTCAAGAAGGACCGCAGGCTCGAGCGGATGGCCCATGCGATGGGTTTGGGATCCGGCAACGACATACCGCAGGCCATCAAGGAGATGAGCGCGCGCCTGGACCTGCCCACGGGCCTGGCCGCGATGGGCGTGCAGCGCGACTGGTTCGGCAAGATCATCGAAGGGGCGCTGGCCGACCACTGCCACAAGACCAATCCACGCCTGGCCAGCCGTGAGGACTACATCCATATGCTGGAGACCTCGCTGTGAGCGTCAAGCGCGCGTGCGCGCCTTACTCCAATTGCGCAGGGGCCTTTCGAAATAACGTTCGCTGAACAGCGCCAGCGCGAAGGCCAGTGCCAGGACGGCAGCGGTCAGCCCGAGTTGACTTCCCAATGGCCAGCGCTCTGGCGGCTCCAGGCGCAGCGCGGGAACCACGCGCATGGCAAACCAGAAGAACAGGATCGGGTGCATCAGATACAGGCCGTAAGTGGCGTCGCCCATGTGGGCTGCCGCGCGCGCACCCCTGTCTTGCAACTCGAGCCCGCCGGCCAGCCACGCCATCACAAGACATAGGCCGGCGCAAGCCGCGCCGCGCCAGCCGATCAGCTGATCACCATCCCGCGTGGGGTTGAGCGCGCACAGCAGCACGAATCCTGCCGTCACGCCAAGGAGCGGGAGCGAGTTGGGCCAGGCCGGTAGGCGCCCGCGCCGGCGGGCGCAACCGATCAGGCATCCCGCCATGAAGTAGGCGGCGAACGCCGGCACCTGGTGGTAGGCCACCAGATTGGCCGCGTAACCGCCGGGCCCGCCGACCGTGCGGGCAATCCAGGCTGCCTGAACAGCGATCAGCAGGACAAAACTCGCCCAACCGAGCCAGCGTGAAGCCGTGACCATCATCAGCAGGAGCGGAAAGATCAGGTAATAAATCGCCTCGATCCCGAGCGACCAGCCTCCCACCAGGAGCGAGCTTTGCGCGGGATCGAAAAAGCCGAACAGGAACGAGGCGTTCAAGGCCCAGCGCCAGAGCCACGGCAGGTTCTCGCTCCCGCCGGTCACCTGCCAGGGAAGCAGTGGAATGAGCGCCAGGTAAAGCGGCGCCAGCCGGATGTAGCGGACCCAGAGGAAGTGGCGATACGAAAACCGCCCCTGCTCGAGGCGGCCTGCGTAGGTGTACGCAAGGCTTGCGCCCGATAGCACGAAGAACAGGTAGACGCCATAGCTGCCGAGTGTGTGTACGCTCGCGACGCCCTGCCAGTAGAGCAGGTGGTAGATTGCCACGGCAAAGGCCGACAAGCCACGCAGGACATCCCACCCCAACACCCGCTCGCCCGAAGCATCCGCCATTCCACGATTCTCGCAGGCTGAGCATGAGCCTTGCCTTCACCGCCGGACAAGCACACGGCGCGTTGGCTGACACCGGCCCTGCTGGGCCGCTTCACAGAATGGCCTGTCCTTTCTGGGAGACAAAACATGCGTGCACGACTCGTCCTGCTGTTGGTGGCCATACTGCTCGTGGCCGGCTTCGCCGCCCTCAACTGGGCGGAAATCATGAGACCCACCTCGCTGAGCTTGGGCGTATTCAGCACGGATGCGCCGCTAGGCGCCATCCTGCTGGGCTTGCTGGCTGTGGCGCTGCTCGTATTCCTGGCCAGCAACGCGGCGGCGGGCGCCCGCATGAAGACCACCGAGAACCGCTATCACCGGGAACTGCAAGTGCAGCGCGACCTGGCCGAACGCGAGGAAACATCGCGCTTCACCCAATTGCGCCAGCACTTCGACAACCATCTGCGGGAAGGCCGCCAACGCGATGCGGTCGCCTCGACCGAATTCGAAAAGAGCATGTTGCAAAGCCAGCGCGATTTGCGCAACCAGCTCGAACAGATCCAACACACTTTCGCCACGCGCCTGGGCGAACTCGAATCGCGCCTCGATGGACGGCTGGAGCGGGCGAGTCCCGCGGTGGATGTCTCGCACCGCACGGTCGACGTGGAAGAAGTGCCTTTGCGCGATCGCGCGAAGGCGTAAGCCCCGCAGCGCAGGCCTTCAGTCGAACAGGCCCCGCTCGGGGCCCATTTGCGCTTTTTCGATCTGCAACATGCGCAGCTTGGTGGCCACGCCACCTTCGGCCGAAAAGCCGCCGCCTGCGCCGCGGGCAGCCAGCACCCTGTGGCAGGGCACCACCGGCGCAAATGGGTTGTGGCCGAGGGCCTGGCCCACGGCACGCGCGGCGCCCGGGTCGCCCAGCCGCTGCGCAACGTCGCCATAAGTCAGCGTGCGACCCGGTGGAATGGCCCGCGTGATTTCATAGACTCGCTGATGAAACGGCGATACACGGTCCATGTCCAGCGGGATGTCGGCCAAGTCGTCTTGCGCTCCGTTCAGAAGTGCCTGGATGCGCGCGATCGCCAGCAGCACCCAAGGCGGTGCCTCGGCCTCGCTCAGTTCCGGCAGGCCACGCAGCAGGCGCGCGCGTGTTCCGGCCTCGGTACTTTCCGGCAGCTGCACGCCGATCAATGCGCGCTCGCCCCAGGCGATGCCGCAACAGCCGATCGCCGTCGCGAATAGGGTGAAGTCCGCATCGGGCATGGCCTAGGCCGGGTCGACCTTGCGCAACACGTAGCCGATGCGCGGGAAATGAACGTGAACGGTTCCCGTCAACGCATGTTCGCGCCGCAGGGTGTAGTGCGTGCGGGTGGCGGCGATCAACTCGCCCTCGGTGGCCTCGGGGCCAAAACTCTCGGCGCTGACCGTTACCTTGCTGCCCAGCGCGATGCCATGGTCGTCCTGGAAGGCACTGTCGACGAGCAGGTTCTGGCCCGGCGGCATCGGCTCGGCCCCGTTCGCGACGGTGATCGCGTCCGCAGAGGTGAGCCGGTCGCTTGGACCAT
>JAQGMT010000222.1 GCA_028292185.1 Ramlibacter sp.
GGCAAGGTCAAGTGCGAGATCGCCCTGGCCAAAGGCAAGGCCGAGCACGACAAACGCGACACCATCAAGGACCGCGAAGGCAAACGGGAGATCGAACGGGCCATGAAAAGCCGCAGTCGATGAGGCACTGGCCGCTGATTGTCGGGCGGCCATGGGAATAAACGCGCGCCCGCGGGTGTTCATGTGCGTGAAGCCATGAACCGAACCCTCCTCGTCGAACAACTGCCAAGCCTGCGCCGGTACGCTCGCGCGCTCACAGGCAACAGCTGGGCCGCCGACGACCTGGTGCAGGACACCCTGGAGCGTGCCTGTGCCAAATGGCGGCTGTGGGTGGTGGGCAGCGACCTGCGGGCCTGGCTGTTCACCCTGATGCACAACCTCTACATGAGCCAGCGGCGGGCGGCGCGGGTGGCCCTGAACTCCGTCAGCATCGATGAACTCGAATCCGAATTGCAGGCGCCCTCGATCAACAGCGACGATCCCCTGGACATCAGCCGCTGCCTGCAGCGCCTGCCCGCCGACCAGCGGGCGGTGCTGTTGCTGGTGGTGCTGGAAGACTTGAGCTACAAGGAGGCGGCCAAGGTGCTGGCGATCCCCATGGGCACGGTGATGTCGCGCCTGTCGCGCGCGCGCAGCCGGCTGCGCGAACTGATGGAAGCCGGGCGGCCCGTGCCCGGCCAGAGCGTCACCGGACAGCCGACCGCGTTGCGGCGAATGAAATAACCCAGAGAGCCATGATGGATACGCCTGACCCACCCCGTTCCGGTATTTCCGAGGATGAACTGCACGCGCTGGTCGATGGCCGTCTTGCGCCGGAAGCCGCTGCGGCGTTGCGGTTGCGGCTGGCTGCCGACCCCGAGGCCACGACCACCGCGGCGGCCTGGGGGGCTCAGCGCGAAGCCCTGCGGGCGCTGTACGGCCCGATTGCGGAGTCTCCCCTGCCCGCCTCCCTGGTGGCCGCCGCGGAGCATGCGCAAAAGGTGCAGACCCAAGCCGCGCAATGGTGGCGTTGGGGCGGCATGGCCGCGGCCGTGTTGCTGGCCTTCGGCGTCGGCTGGTTCTTAGGGGGCCGTTGGGACATCGCGCATGGCGGCTTCGCGGCCACGGGCGCCAGCCAGGCGCGCCACTTTGCGCAGCAGGCTGCTGTGGCACACGCCGTGTTCCAACCCGAGGTACGGCATCCGGTCGAGGTCACCGCGGCGCAGCAGGAGCATCTGGTGCAGTGGCTGTCCAAGCGGCTGAACCGGCCTTTGAAGGTGCCGGTGCTGACGGCGCAAGGCTACGAGCTGGTCGGCGGGCGCCTGTTGCCCGGGGACGAAGGTGCACGCGCTCAATTCATGTACCAGAACGCGGCGGGCCAGCGCATCACGCTTTATCTGGGGGCGCTGAAGCCCGGTTCCAGCGATGGCAACGCAACGGCATTCAGTTTTCTGGACAGCGGGTCTGTCCCCGGCTTCTATTGGGTTGACCACGGCTTCGGCTATGCCATCGAAGGCCAGTTGCCCCGCGCTGCCCTGCACGAGCTGGCCTCCGCCGTCTACGCGCAGCTTTAAGTCGGCCGGGCTAGGCGCCGCGCCGCCAGCCGAGGAACTCGTTCGCAACCAATGCGCCGATCACCAGCGCGCCGCCCGCCAGCACAGCGCCGCCGGGCGTCTCGCCTGCACCGGCCCAGGCCAGCAAGATGCCGAAGATCACCTCAAGGCACGCGAGCAGCGCGATCTCCGGGGCCTTGAGCGCGCGAGCACACACCACTGAAATCGCACACGGAATCGCCAGCTGCACCAGGCCGAGCAGGGCCAGCAAGCCGATGTCGTGAGCCGATGCGCGCAATGGCAGCGCCAGCGGCAAGGTGACGAGCGATGAGATCACGGCGCCAATCAGCACCGCGGGGACGAGGTCGATGTTCCGGCCGCGAGCCTGCGAGCTTTGCACGACCGTCCAGTTCAACGCCGCTGCGACGGGCACGCACAGCGCCACCAGCGTGCCGGCCACTTCTCCCGTGGATATCTGGGCCGCGTACATGTAGCCGATCCCCGCGCCCGCGACCAGGATGGCCAACCCGGTGCGAGCCGGAATGCGGTAACCCAGAAGCGTTCGGGCCGCCACCGCGGTGAGAAACGGGCCTGCCGCCATCGTCACGAGCACGTTGGCCACGCTGGTGAGCGTGAGCGCCACCATGAAGGCCGTGAACATCACGCCCCAGCAAGAACCCGAGATCCACAAATGCGCCGAGGGCCGGCGAAGCTTCGCGAACACCGCGCACCCCTGGAACAAAGGAAGAATCACCAGCAGCGACACAACGGTGAACAGGCTGCGCCAGAAAGTGACCTCGAAGCTGCGAGCCTGTTCCAGGTGCCGGGTGACCACGCCGGCGATGGACCACATCAGTGTGACCACCACCATCAGCAGCACGGCCCTGCCGTGCGTGAGCTTCATCCCGCCACGGTTTCGCGCGATGCGCGCTTGCGCTCGTGTTCCTTCAGGAAGCGCTTGCGCAGCCGCACACTCTTGGGCGTGATCTCGACCAGTTCGTCGTCCTCGATGAACTCGACGCCGTATTCCAGGGTGACCTGGATCGGCGGCGTGATCTTGATCGCGTCTTCCTTGCCCGAGACGCGGAAGTTGGTGAGCTGCTTGGTGCGGGTGGCGTTGACCACCAGGTCGTTCTCGCGGCTGTGGATTCCGACGATCATGCCTTCGTACACCGGGTCATTCGGCCGCACGAACATGCGGCCACGGTCCTCCAGCTTGCCCAGGGCGTAGGTGAATATCTCACCGTCGTCCATCGAGATCAGCACGCCGTTCTTGCGGCTGGCGATCTCGCCCTTGTAAGGCTCGTAGCTGTCGAAGATGTTGGAGATCAGCCCCGAGCCGCGCGTCAGGTTCAGGAATTCATTGGAAAAGCCAATCAGGCCCCGAGCCGGAATGCGATATTCCAGCCGGACCCGGCCGCGGCCGTCCGGCTCCATGTTTACGAGGTCGCCCTTGCGTTCGCCCAGCGCCTGCATCACGGCGCCCTGGTGCTGGTCCTCGACGTCGATGGTCACGAGCTCGATCGGCTCATGCCTCACGCCCTTCACTTCGCGGAACACGACGCGCGGCTTGGAGACGGCCAGTTCATAGCCTTCGCGGCGCATGTTTTCCAGCAGGATCGTCAGGTGCAGTTCGCCGCGGCCCATGACTTCGAAGATGCCCTCCTCGTCGGTTTCCTTGACGCGCAAGGCCACGTTCGATTGCAGTTC
>JAQGMT010000342.1 GCA_028292185.1 Ramlibacter sp.
CTGCCGGTGTGGGTGCATCCGATGCGCGGCCCCAACTTCGCCGACTACGCGTCCGAGAAGGCGTCGGAAAACGAGATCTGGTTCACCTTCGGCTGGCCGTACGAGACCAGCGCCTGCATGACGCGGCTGATCTACTCGGGCTTGTTCGACAAGCTGCCGCAACTGAAGATCGTCACCCACCACATGGGCGGGATGATTCCGTTCTTCTCGCAGAAAATCAACCTGGGCTTCAACCAGATCTTCGACCCGGTGCGCAACACCGATCGCAATCCGACCGCGGAAAAGGCGGGCCTGAAAAAGCCGCTGATCGATTACTACCGCATGTTGTACGCCGATACCGCCACCAACGGGTCAGCAGCGGCAGCACGCTGCGGCCTGGACTTCTTCAAGGCGGACCACTGCCTGTTCGCCACGGACGCGCCCTTCGATTCGCGCGGCGGCCGCAACCTGATCGGCAGCACCATCGAAGCGATCGAGTCGCTCGAACTCAGCAAAGCCGACAGCACCAGCATCTTCGAAGGCAACGCCCGCCGCTTGTTAAGGCTGTAATCTGTAGGGTGGCTCAGATCGCCGGCAAGCGCGCGGCGAATCGATCGCGAACCAACGCCGCAAAAGCCGTGGCCGCCAAGGTGCGGTACTTGTGCCGCGACCACATCAGCGCGGAGGTTCGCACCGGCACCGGATCGACGATCGGCAGGATGCACGCGCCCTCGGTCTTCTGGATCGCGCTCTCGGGCAGGATGGTCCCCACTCCCGATGCGAGCGCCATCCCGAGCATCAGCTCGATGGTGTTGGTCTCGCACGAGATGAACGCTTTCACGCCTGCGTTTTCCAGATAAGCATCGACCAGCTGGCGGGTGGAATAGTCCCGGCTCAGCAGCACCAGGGCCACGCCTTCGAGTTCGGCCATGCGCACCTGCGGCTTGCCGGCCAGCGGATGATCGTCGCGCACGACCAGCAGCAAGCGGTCTTCGAGGATGGGCTCCAGTACCGTGTCCTCCAGCACCGAAGGCGCGAAGGCGATGCCCAAATCGAGCAATCCCTCACTGAGCTGGCGCTCGATCTGGATCGCCGGCAAGTCGCTCACGCGCAGATGAATGGCCGGATGCCGCTGGAGGAACTCGCTGATGATCGGCGGCATCAGGCGCCGTACGAACGATTGCGTGACGCCGATGCGCAACTCGCCGCGCTGCAGGCCTTCGAGTTCGGCCAGCGCGTTGGCCCCCGCCTCGATTTCATCGAGGCTGCGCTTGGCGTACGGACGAAAAATCTCGCCGGCCTGCGTGAGGCGCACGTTCTTTCCCGTGCGATCGAACAGCGGCGCGCCGATCTGCGCTTCCAGTTCCGCCAGCTGGTGCGACAGCGTCGGCTGCGTGACGAACAGGCGTTCGGCCGCCTTGGAAAAGTGCAAGGTGTCCGCCACCGCAAGAAAGTACTGCAGCTGGCGGTACTTGATTCCGGGACGCAGCTTCATTGGCGGGCATGTTACAGGAGCGCCTCAGTCGCGCGGCCCCACCACACGACCAGCGCCAGGGCAAGATCATCCGCGACCGCGGCATCGAGGTGGAGTAGGCTTGCCTCCATGAAACGCGTGACACTGACTTTCGACAACGGCCCTCATCCTGAAGGCACGCCGTACCTGCTGGACATACTGGCCAAGCGCTCGCTGGAAGCGACGTTTCTTCTGGTCGGCGAGAAGCTGCGCGATCCGCAACTCAGGAAGCTGGCGCAAGAGACCCGCAACCAGGGCCACGCCATCGCCAACCACACGCTCACGCACGGAGTGCCGCTCGGCAAGCGCCCCGGGCGCGACGTGGCGGAGCGTGAAATCGGCGAGGCGCAGCAAATGCTGGGTGAACTGGCGACGGGCAAACTGTTTCGGCCCAACGGCGACAAGGGGCAGCTCGGCCCTCATATGCTGAGCGAGGACGCCGTGGACTACCTGTGTGAAAACAGGTACACCGCCGTGTCATGGAATTGCGTGCCGCAGGACTGGATCATGCCGGCCGACGCTTGGGTCGGACGGGCGGTGGACACCATGAAGACCCAGGATTGGAGCGTGCTTGTGCTGCACGATCATTGCGTGGACGCAGGCAAGCATGTAGGCGCATTTCTTGATCGCCTTGCCGGCGAGGGATGGGAGTTCTCCCTGCAGTTCCCGCCCGACGTGGTGATGATCAAGGACGGTGTCCGCACACCCGCGCTGGAAGGCCTGTATTCGCCGCGCTCGGCGGGATAACCGCTTACATCATGCCGCGCGCTCAGTGCATCGCGCTGACGGCGGGCACGCCCAGCTCGCGGCCGACCATGGCCCGCGCGTAGAGGTAGTTGTTGCGGGCGCGGTCGCTCAGGCAGTCCAGGTCCACCCGGCCACTCGGGTCACAGGGAAACGCGAACCCGCGGCGGCTGTCGAACAGGGACCGGAAGCGCAGCTCGAAATGATGGGTGGTGGAAGTGTCCATACCGTTTCCTGTGATCCGTTGAGGCCCGCACAGGCCGACGCTTGAACTATCGGCGCCGCGACTGCCGCGCAACATCGGCGTATGCTGAATCGCACCATCGGTGGAATCCGATTCGCCCGGCTGAATCCTTCTGACTACGGTAGGAATCGTCCGAGGCCGATGGGCTTGGCCGCGGACGCGCAGCGTGATATCGTGCCCATCCGTCGAGCCGGCGTGACGGTCACGCCGCAGCCTTGATCGCAACAGAAAGACCCTTATGTCGAGCAAATACAAAATCCTCATCCTCGGTGCTTCCTACGGCTCCCTGCTGGGCGCCAAGATGCTTCTGGCCGGGCACTCGGTGCACTTGATCTGTCTCCCCGCCGAGGCCGAGCTCATCAATTCGGAAGGCATTCGGGTGCGAATGCCGGTGAAGGGCCAGGAAGCCCTGGTCGAGCTGGACTCCCGCACCATGCCCGGCAAGATTTCCGCCGGCGGCCCGGAGTCGGCGAACCCGGCCGACTTCGACCTGGTGGCGCTGGCGATGCAGGAGCCGCAATACCGCTCGCCCGGCGTGCGCGAGTTGCTGCAAGCTGTCGCCAAGGCGAAGGTGCCCTGCATGTCGATCATGAACATGCCGCCCCTGACCTACCTGAAGCGCATCCCCGGCGTCGATGTGGACGCTTGCCGCGCCGCGTACACCGACCCGACGGTCTGGGACGCCTTCGATCCGGCTTACATGACCTTGTGCAGTCCCGACCCGCAAGCGTTCCGGCCGCCGGAAGAAAAAGTCAACGTGCTGCAGGTGCGGCTGCCGACCAACTTCAAGTCGGCCCGATTCGAGTCCGACCAGCACACCGCCATCCTGCGCCAGCTCGAAGCCGACATCGACGCGATCCGCTTCGACAGCGGCGGCAAGAAAGTCGAATTGCCGGTGAAACTCAAGGTGCACGACTCGGTGTTCGTGCCGCTGGCGAAATGGGCGATGCTCATGGCCGGCAACTACCGCTGCGTGACCGCGGCGGGAATTCGGCCCATCAAGGAGGCGGTGCACAGCGACATCGAAGCCTCGCGCACGATGTACAACTGGGTGGTGAAACTCTGCACCGACCTGGGCGCCGACCCGAAAGACATGGTGCCGTTCGAGAAATACGCGAATGCGGCTTCGTCGCTCCTGAGCCCCTCGTCCGCGGCGCGCGCGCTGTACGCAGGCGCGCCTTACATCGAGCGGGTCGACCGGCTGGTGCAGCTGGTGGCCAAGCAGAAGGGCCGCAGCTCGCCGGTGCTGGACGAAGTGGTGCAGCTGGTGGACGCGCAACTCGAAAAGAACCGCGCCGCGCAGAAGAAGTGAGGCAAGGCGCCGGTGCGCGGCGGCCTGCCGCGCACCGGCCGGTCAATCGAGCTTGACGCCGGCGTCTTTCACCAGCTTCACCCACAACTTCGCATCCTTCTCGAGGAAGGCCGCGAAGTCCTCGGAAGATTTGGACAAATCCACTTCGGTGCCTTCGCGCGCCAGCGCCGCTTTCACCTGCGGCTGCTCCATGGACAGTTTCGCGGCATCGAAGAGCTTCTTGCTGATGGCCGCGGGCGTGCCCGCCGGCACGAAAAGGCCATACCAGAATTCAATCGCGTACTCGGGCAAGCCGGCTTCGGCCATGCCGGGGATGCCCGGTACCAGTTCCGTGCGCTCGCGCTTGGTCACCGCGAGTCCTTTCAGCCGTCCGGCCTTGATCATGGGCAGCACCGATGGCGGCGTGCCGAAGGTGAGTTGCGTGTCGCCCGCCACCACCGACTGGATCGCCGGGCCGCCGCCCTTGAAGGGGATGTGCGTCATCTGCACCCCGGCCACCTGGGCGAACAGCGCCGCGCCGAGGTGAGGCGCCGAGCCGTTGCCGGACGTTGCGTAGTTGAGCTTGCCGGGGTCTTTCCTGGCGCGCGCCAGCAGGTCTTGCACCGAATTGATCCCGGTGTCGGGGTTGGCGGCGATCACCAGCGGCGAACTGCTCAGCTTGGTCACGGGCGCGAGGTCGCGCGCCGTATATCCCAGCTTCGGATTGAGCGCGGGATTGACGGAGATGCTGCTCGGGCTGGCGATCAACAGTGTGTAGCCATCCGGTGCGGCCTTGGCAACGAGGTCGGCCGCGATGCTCGAACCCGCGCCGGGACGATTGTCGACCACGACCGTCTGGCCCAGCGCGGCGCTCATCGACTGGCTCATCGCGCGCGCAACGTAGTCGGCGGCGCCGCCCGGCGCAAAGCCGATGAGCAGCCTGATCGGCTTGCTTGGATAGCCCTGCGCGGCAGCGCCAAGACTGACGGCGGCCAGCAGAAATCCAGCCATGAAGCTGCGTGGGTTCATTGGGTATGTCCTCGGGTGGGTGAGTGGGTGGGCTCAGGCGCTTGCGGCAGGCATCGCCAGAACGATCTTCCCCAGGTGCCGGTTGGCTTGCATGTGTTCCCGCGCCTGGCCCAGTTGCTCGAACGCGAACACGCGATCCACCACCGGCTTGATGCGGCCGTCGGCAAACGCGGGCAGCATGTCGCGGATGAAGCCGGGCACGGACCTGGCGCGATGCTGCGGCGTGCGCATCTTGTTCGACACACCAAACAGCGTCAGCCGCTTCGAATGCAGCGCCTCGAGGTCGATGTCCGCCTTGAGTTGTCCATCCACATAGCCGACCATGCCCAGCCGGCCTTCGAAGCCCAGGCAGCGCAGGTCTTCCGCGAAGACGGAGCCGCCAACGTTATTGACGACCATGTTGACGCCGGCGCCATCGGTCGCCTTCATCACTTCGTCATAAAAATTCGCGTCGCGCGTGCAGATCGGCGCATCCAGCCGCAAGTCGCGCAGCCGCGCCAGCTTGTCGGCCGAGCCGGAGGTGCCCGCCACCTTGGCGCCCAGCGCCTTGGCCATCTGCAAGCTGGCGACGCCGACCCCGGAGGCAACACCGTTGACCAGCACCCACTCGTTGGCCGCGACGTGTCCTTGCAGCACGAGCAAGTCATACGCAACCTGGTAGACGAGCGGAATCGCGGCGGCGGTTTCCCACGACATGCTCTCGGGGACGGGGATGGCTTCGCGCGCATCCATCAGCGCGAATTCGGAGAAAGCGGCCGGGCAACGGCCCATGATCCGCGCACCGGCCTTCAGGCTCGTCACGCCTTCGCCCAGGGACACAACCTCACCCGCGCCTTCGAGGCCGATCGGCCGCGCGCCGGGTTTGGCATGCAAGCCATGGCCCTGGATGAACTCACCGCGATTGAGGGCCGCTGCGTGCAGCCGCACCAGGATCTGGCCCGGGCCCGGCTCCGGGCGGGCCACCTCGCGCAAATCGAGCACGGCGTCGTGATCGCTCACCTGCATCAACCAAGATTGCATCTCGTCTCCTTGTCTCGCAAGCTGCGCAGTGTATGGTGAAATGCCCGCACCCGTGAATCCCCAAGCCGATCAACTCTGGCGCGCGCCGCGCTGGGCCCTAGCCGCATTGCTGGCACTGCTGGGCATGCTGGGGCCGTTCTCCATCGACACCTACATCCCGGCGTTCTCGGGCATTGCCGCGGCACTGGGCGCGACCCCGGTGCAGATGCAGCAGACGCTGTCGGCGTACCTGTTCGGCTTCGCGTTCATGAATCTTTTTCACGGTGCGCTGGCCGACAGTTTCGGCCGCCGGCCGGTGGTGCTGAGCGGCATCGCGGTGTTCACGCTGGCCTCGGCCGGATGCGCGTTATCGCAAAGCATCGGCCAGCTGGTTTTCTTCCGCGCGCTGCAGGGGCTGTCCACCGGCGCGGGCATCGTCGTTTCGCGCGCGGTGATACGCGACATGTTCCCGCCCGCGCAAGCCCAGCAGGTGATGAGCCAGGTGACGATCTACTTCGGCGTCGCGCCCGCCATCGCGCCGATCATCGGGGGCTGGCTGTTCGTGCACGCGGGCTGGCACGCGATCTTCTGGTTCTTGACGGCGGTGGGCGTGGCGCTGTGGGTGGCCAATTTCAAATTGCTGCCCGAGACCTTGCACGTCAGCCATCGCCAGCCCTTCAACGTGCGCAACCTGATGCAGGGTTATCGGCAGCTCTGCTCGAATCCGCGCTTCCTGCTGCTGGCGCTGGCCA
>JAQGMT010000355.1 GCA_028292185.1 Ramlibacter sp.
GCACCACCGCATTGAGCAGGCCGATCACCAAGGCGGCGATCAGTGCGGCGGTGAAGGTCTTCACCTGCACCCCGCTATAAAGATACGCGACGAACAACAGCGCCGCGGCGCTGAGCAGCCATTTCACGAGGAGCTTGACCATCGGCGCAGCATAGCACCGCGCTTAGTATGGCCCTCATGCGCCCTCACCCTCACGAAGGCGCCCGTGCGACCGACCGACGCCGCGCCCAGGCAGACGTCGCAAGCACCCCGCCCACCGCTGCGGCGTAGGCGCCCCAGCGCAGCCCGACGTGCTCGAAGACGCCTTCGACGAGCGGCTCGTCGACGATCATCTTTGCCGCCGTGAACGCCAGCACCGCCGCACCCGCGTGGATGACGATCGGGAAGCGGTGCACGAGGCGCAGGACCAGCGTGCTGCCGAACACCACGATGGGCACGCTGACCAGCAAACCGATCACCACCAGGTCGAACTCGCCATGGGCTGCGCCCGCCACACCCAGCACATTGTCGATGCCCATCAGCGCATCGGCCACCACGATGGTCTTCATGGCGCCCCAGAAGGTGCTGGGCACCGCCCCATGAGTTTCGTCGCCCTGGGAGGTGGCCAGCAGCCGGTAGGCGATCCACAGCAGACCGATGCCGCCCGCCAGCATGAGACCCGGTACCTGCAGCAGCCACACCGCGCCAAGCGTCATCGCCGAGCGCATCACGATGGCGCCCAAGGTGCCCCAGACGATCGCCTTGGTTTGCAGATGCCGCGGCAGGCTGCGCGCGGCCAGCGCGATCACCACGGCGTTGTCGCCGGCCAATACCAGGTCGATGAGGATGATGGCCAGCAGGGCGGACCACCAGGGTGCGGATAAGAATTCCATGACATAAGCTCCAGTTCGGATCGATGAATGCCCGATCCGGGAGCCGTCGCGAGTTGCTGCAGGGAGGGCCAACGCACTTCGACGAACCTGGATCAGGTTGCGTCGAAGGTCTGGCTCGGCATGCGGTGAAAACGCATGCCCGACAAGCCGGAAGCTGCGCTTCGTATTGACGACTTGCCGATACCCGATATCGCGCGCTGGCGCGCGGCATCGGACGGGAGTTACTCCCCTTCGTGCTTCAATTACAGCACGGGTGCGAAAACCGCGCCGCGCGGAGCGGCTATCATCGCCTCCCCTTGCCTCTGGTTACATGGCCGCGATCCACATCACCGACATCGAAGCCGCGATCAATTTCTGGCGCGAGCGCAAGCCGTCGCCCGACGGCGTCACGCTGGCGCCCGAGTTGCGCGCCTTGGCCGAGGTGTATGCGCTGATGATCTTCTATCACGAGGACGAAGCGGATGAGCGCGGCTTTCCGGCGGCGGCCTACGAAGCCTGGAAAGCCTGGTACGACAGCACGCCCGACACGCCCTGCATCGCCATCTGCTCCACCAGCCAGGGCGACGCGACCTGCAAAGGCTGCGGGCGCAGCTTCGAAGAGGTGCAGCGGTGGCCCGAGATGACGCCCGCGCAAAAACGCGAGACCTGGCGGCGCATCACCCTGCATGGCGGGGCGTGGCGCTTCAACAAGTACGCCGAGCGGGCGGGCGAGCCGCCGACGCCGGATCCGGGCAGCTGATCGCCGTCGATGCAGCGACTGACCCAGGCGCCGAACATCGCGATTGCCACGCTTTGGGTCGATGCCTTGCGCCACGCGGGCATCGACGCCGTGATGCAGCGCTATTTCCTGGGCGCTGCCGCCGGCGAACTGCCGCCCGACCAGTGCCTGCCGGAAGTCTGGCTGGTGCGCGACGAGCAGGAGGCGCAGGCCCGCGCGGTGTTGCGCGACCTGCAGAACATCCCGCAGCGGCGCTGGGTCTGCCGTTGCGGCGAACTGGTGGAAGGCGGCTTCGAGCAGTGCTGGAGTTGCGGGCAGCCGATGCCGGCTTGAGGACTACCCGCTGCTTGAGCGCCGCCGGGCCGCCCCAAGGCGCGAGGGCCCCCTCGGGGGGCAGCGCAGCGGCTTCAGCCGCAAGCGTGGGGGCTCACATTACTTCAGACGCACTGGCTCAATGTCCACCGTGCCGGCGCCGTCGCTGAACATCAGCGCGCCTTCCTGCACGGTCGCCTGCAACTGCATGCTGCGTTGCGCGAGACCGGCGAGCGCTTGCGATGCGGCCACCGGCACCCGGAACACCGACAGGTTGGACATGCGGGTCAGCTTGGTTTCGATGCCGCGCCACCAGATCTCCGCCGCATGCGCGAAACAATAGACGATCACTTGGTCCGCCTTGCCGCTCGCCTTGGCCAGCGGCTTGTCTTCGGGCTGGCCCACCTCGATCCACAAGCGCGTGCGGCCGGTGTAATCGCGCAGCCACACGTCGGGGTCGTCGGGGTTGGACAGGCCGGCGCCGAAGGCCAGCGTCCCATCGCCGCCGCAGTCGGTCTGCAGGCGGTGTGCGTTGAGCGCCAGCGCCGCCAGCCGGATCATCATCCGTTCGTCGGTCTCGCTGGGATGCCGCGCCAGCGTCAGCGTGTGGTCGGCGTAGTAAGCGTGGTCGATGTCGGCGATCGAAAGGTTCGCCTTGAAGATGGTGGACTTGAGCGCCAAGAGCCGATCCGATTACGCGCGCCGCGCCAGTTCTGCCGCTTTGCCGATGTACGAGGCCGGCGTCATCGCCAACAGCCGCTCTTTTTCGGGCACCGGAATTTCCAGTGAGCGGATCAAGGCGTGCAAATCTTCAGGCGTGACCGCGCGGCCGCGCGTGGCGTCCTTCAGCTTTTCATAACCGCCCACGACGCCATAGCGTCGCATCACGGTCTGGATCGGTTCGGCCAGAACCTCCCAAGCCGAATCCAGGTCGCGCGCCAAGGCTTGCTCGTTCAGTTCGAGTTTCGTGAGCCCGATGCCCAGCGAGTGATAAGCCAGCGCCGCGTAGCCCAGGGCGACGCCCATGTTGCGCAGCACGGTGGAGTCGGTGAGGTCGCGCTGCCAGCGCGAAATCGGCAGCTTCTCCGACAGGTGACGCAGCAAGGCGTTGGCCAGACCGAGGTTGCCCTCGGCGTTCTCGAAGTCGATCGGGTTGACCTTGTGCGGCATGGTCGAGGAGCCGACCTCGCCCTGGCGCAGGCGCTGCTTGAAGTAGCCGAGGCTGACGTAGCCCCACACGTCGCGGCACCAGTCGATAAGGATGGTGTTGGCCCGCGCGACCGCGTCGAACAGCTCCGCCATGTAATCGTGCGGCTCGATCTGGATGCTGTACGCCTGGAAAGTCAGGCCCAGGCCCAGCGGCTCGGGCGTTTCCACCAGCTTGCGGCTGAACGCTTCCCAATCGAAGTCGGGCCAGGCCGACAGGTGCGCGTTGTAATTGCCCACCGCGCCGTTCATCTTGGCCAGCAACTTCACGCCAGCGATCTTGTCGCGGGCCGCGGCCAGCCGCGCCAGCACATTGGCGACCTCCTTGCCGACGGTGGTCGGGCTGGCGGTTTGGCCGTGCGTGCGGCTGAGCATCGGCACATCGGCATACGCATGCGCCAGCTCGCGCAGCTTGGCGACCAGGGCGTCGAGCGCCGGCAGGATCACTTGCTCACGTCCGCCCTTGAGCTGCAACGCGTGGCTGGTGTTGTTGATGTCCTCGCTGGTGCAGGCGAAATGCACGAACTCGCTCGCCGCCTTCAGTTCCGGACGGGCCTCGAACTTGGACTTGATCCAGTACTCGACCGCCTTGACGTCGTGGTTGGTGATCTTCTCGATCTCCTTGATCGCCATCGCATCGGCTTCGGAGAAATTCTTCACCAGCCCGAGCAGGTAGGTGCGCGCGCCGGGGCTGAGCGGCTTGAACTCGGCGAAACCGGCGTCGGACAGCGCGATGAACCAGCAGATCTCGACTTGCACCCGCTTGTGCATGTAGCCTTGTTCGCTCATCAGGGGGCGCAGGGGCGCCAAGCGGCTGGCGTAGCGGCCGTCCAGCGGCGAGAGCGCCGAAATGGTGGAGGGCGTCATGCTTCCAATTGTAGTTGCCATGGGATTGCGGCACCGCGACGCCCGCTGCGCGCAATCCACGGTTACGCGCAATCTTGCCCGGCATCGTGCGTGGCACAACCGTTGGCTAAAATGAACCGACCGAGAACAACTCGAATATCCCGAAAAGAGCTTCCATGAAATTGATCGGATCGACCGCCAGCCCCTACGTGCGCAAGGTGCGCATCGTGATGGCCGAGAAAAAGCTGGACTACGACTTTGTCACCGAAGACGTCTGGGCGGCCGAAACCAGCATCGGGCAATCGAATCCGTTGGGGAAGGTGCCTTGCCTGGTGATGGAAGGGGGCGAAGCGCTGTTCGACTCCCGCGTGATCGTCGAATACCTGGACACCTTGTCGCCCGTCGGCAAGCTGATCCCCGTGGTCGGCCGCGAGCGCGCGGAGGTCAAGACCTGGGAAGCCCTGGCCGACGGCGTGCTCGACGCAGCGATCATGGCGCGCCTGGAGGCGCACTGGAACGGCCGCAGCAAGACGCAACGCAGCCAGGCCTGGATCGACCGGCAG
>JAQGMT010000233.1 GCA_028292185.1 Ramlibacter sp.
CACCGGAGATGCGTCTTGGCTGATCCGGCTCATCTGGCCTCCGGCCACACTGGCGAGCGATTCCCGCTCTCAGACCTCACCAAGTTCAGCAACTGCCTGCGGTAGCAAGGCTTGCTTGCTGCATTGCGGTTTCTGAACGCTCGAACTTCGCATCGCTACACCGGAGTGTTTTGTTTCGACGGTGACATGCTTCGGAACGTGGCGCTTATTGACCGTTGGGGAGCCGAAGTGATCGGAGGCGATGACGTGCCGCTTGCGCAGGCTTGCGCTCACTTGGCTCACACGGGCGAGTCGTTGGCAGTCGAGAACGGAGCGACTGATGCGCGCGTGCCTTGGATGGCGAATAGCTCCATCGTGTCGTATTGCGGTGCGGTGATTCAACTACCAGGAGGCCGCTAAGGCTGCTCGTTGACGCCTGTTCACGGCAGCAGATGCCTGGCCGGCGCCCGCCCATTGGGCGCCGAAGTCAAATGCTGGTCGCAGCCCCTCAAGGCGAGTACGAGATCGTCATCGTCAGGGAGTCGGAGAAGCTGCCGGGCTTGATCGTATTCTGACCGGCGGGGATCTTGCCGTAGACGATGTGCGACTGGCTGCTGGCTCCCACCGGAATCGCACCCACCAGCAATGCGCCGACACTGCCATTGCCCCACACGGTGCTGTAGCTTGCCTCCGTATACGCGTTAAAGGCAATCGGTGCTCCGCCGTTCAAGTTGTTGTTCAGGAAACGTGTGCTGATGCGATTTCCGACGCCGTAGCTGCCCGCGCCCAGGCTGATGGTGTATCCGCCGCCCGTCACGATCGCGCTGCAGGTCACTGAAACCGTTGCCGTGCTGACAACGTCTGTTGACGCGAGCTTCCCCGGAAAACTCAGCGGCTGGTAGGCCCCGAAGGCCAGCCCGGTCGAATTGACCGTGCATGAACCCGCCGCCCGAGCCGCCGGCGCAACAACGCACAGCAGGCAGACAGCCAACACCCAACGCCAGGTGCACGCGTGACGGAGGGCCTTCATGTAGGTCTTCATCCGCCGCAATCCAAGGGTCCGATCCGGCCTGGCTTTCCATCGACCGCGGCGGGCACGGCCAGTTCAAGCGTGCAGCCCCCCGTCGGCCAGGTCACCTGCACTTGCTGGCGCGATGACTCCAGGTCGGTCAGCCACACTTCGCCGCGGCGGCCGGCGACGAACTCCGCTCCGCCCGGCAGCAAACGCACCTGGGTACCGATCGGCACGGGCGCGCCGCCGCGCTGGTGCAGCACCAGCAGCGCCTGCCGGCTGCGCTTGACCGCGAAGTCCACCACCACTGCCGTGCGGGCGTAGGGAGTGACGTCTCGCTGCGTCGCGGCCACTTGCACGTCCATCGGCAGATCGGACGGGTCCACCGCGATCAGGTTGTTCTGCCACGGCAACAGTCCCGGTACGAAGGCTCTGCCGCTGGCGTCCGTGGTCGCCACCACCTGGTTCGCGCGCGAGACGGGCACTCCTTCCAGGCCCTCCACCTTGATCACCGCGACGCTGCCCTCGCCGACGGGGCGCGATGCGAACGGCATGCCGTCGACCCAGCCGACCGTGCCGCGTGCGCCCGCGCGAGTCGCAACTTGGCCGCGTGCACCTGCTACGGCATCCAGTGCGAACTCCGCATGATTGGTGTTGTACTGCACCCCGCCTTGCAGCCGCTGGCTCTCGATGGTGGCCGCCTCAACTCGCCAACCCACGCCCGGCCCGGCGGGCGCGGTTTGCGCCGCGGAGAACACGCCGGCCAAGCGGCCTGTGGCGTCCCGCTCGACGCGAGCGGCGGCGTGAATGCCGTTTTCCAAAGGCAGGTTGATCGCGACGCTGCCGCTCCAACCCCGCTCATGATCCAGGCGTTTGTCGATCGACACATTCAGGCTCGCCCGCTGCCACAGCGGCGCGCTCAGCGACAGGCCCAGCAGCTGCACCAAGTCCCCGTCCCACCGAGTCTGGCGGACAAAACTGGCGCCGGCACTGGCCGCGCCCCAGAGCGGCCCGCCTAGGCTGAACAGCCAGCGATCGCGAGCACGCTGGCTACGTATCAGCAGGCCGGGGCCTTCGCCGAAGGGTGCGAAACCGCGGCTTGAGTGCTCATACTGCACGGCGCCTCCGCCCGATTGCGCCGTGCTGCGTTCCACGCCCACTTGCAGCGTGGTGCCCTTTGCTTCAATGCCTTCGGTCGACCCGGCTGCCGCGGCTGCGGCCGCGCGCCACACCGCCCATGAGCCGAGCAGGCCGCTCAATTCCATGCCCGCGGCACGGCGATCGCGTTGAACTTCGAACCGGCCCTCTCCTGTGAGGCTGTTCGTCAGGCCTTGCCGCCACGTCGCGCTGCCGAAGGCCTCGCCATAGCTGCTGTCCCGCCCGTAGCCGGTGCGAAGGCGTCCGGCTTCAAAGGAGAAATCGCTCAGCCCGGGGGCGAGCAAGCGCGGCGAGGCGTAGTAGCTTTGCATCACCACCGTCTCGCGGCCCAGCAGGTCGCGTACCACCAGGCCGATCTCGCCCGCGCCGGTCACCACCGGCACACTGCTCAAATCAAAGGGACCCGGTGGGACCGGCTGGCTGAGCCGGCGCGCGTTGTTGACAAGTACTTCGACGGTGGAAGGCAGCGCCGCCTCGCCGGCCAGCGCGATCTGCGGCAGTGTGACGAATCCGGGTCGCATGCCGAAGTCGCGTCCCCAGCGGATCCCTGCGTAGCGCACCGGCCGGCTCCAGCCACCGCCCACGCCCACTGTGTCGCCGACCACAAGGGTCTGCATGCGGTTTGGCAGGTCGTAGCGCCAATAGCTGTCCAGCCGCGAGACGCCGTTGCCGGTAGCGGTATCGCTGTGGCTGACCAATGCCGACGTCACGAAGTTGCCCACGCCGCTGAACGCCACCGCCTCCACCAAGGCGCCGGCGGTTGTTGCGCCCTGCGCATGAGTGGCGGAGACATCGTAATTGAGCATCACGCCTGGCTGGGGCCGCGACGGCGGCACCACGACATTGCCTTGCGGGCCCAGTGTCGAACCGACGAACGCAGTCGCAGGCGCATTGATGTCGAGCGTCAGGCTTTGCCGATTGATGTGGTAGCTCGCGCCCGCTACCGCATCCAGGAGATAAGCGGGCGAACCGTCGCTCAAGGTGCCGGCTTGTGCGAGCGGCGACAGGCGCGCTTCCTGCCATGCAGGCGCGGCCAGAAGCAGCTGGCCTGCACGCGTCTGCTCGGCCCTGGCGATTTCTTTCTGTCGCTCGCCATTCACGATCACGTCGAGCAGCAGTACCTCGGCAGCGGCGCTGTCTGCGCCAGCCTTTCGATCGCGCGCGCCTGACGGCACCGCGCGGCGCGGTTGCGGCGCCGGCGCCGCAACCTGCGATGCGGACGCGACCGAATCCGGCACTTGCGACACCGGGTCCAGCCGCAGCACCCACGCGTTCCCGACGCGGCGCATATACGGCTGCACCGGCTGCGCGAGTTGCAACTCCAGCTGGGACTCTTCGGCGGTGTCATGCAGGAAAACCGAGCGAAGCGGCCCCCTGCCCTCGGGGGGCAGCGAAGGCAGCGCGCCGTCCAAGGTCACGCCACGGCCGCTCCACGCCAGCATCAACCTATAGGGGCCCGGCCCTGTAGCGCCGCCCCAGTGGAGAATCGGTTCCGTGCCGGCGGACCCGCCCACGCTCAGTTGCAAGGCGCCCCCGTCGCCCGGCGACAAGGTGACGGACACCGGCATCCCGAACGCCGGCGTGAGGCACGCGGTCGAAAGCGCACCCCACAAAACGGTGCCGCCCAGCGCGTTGGGCGTACGTGAGCCTGGGCGTTTGCGCGGGGCAGCGGCTTCGACAGCACGGGCAGGGGAGTGCACGACAACTTCAGGAAGGGCCATCAGCGCAAATGCTGATTTTCACGGTGGGCAAAACAAGAACGGCGCCTGCCGCGTCAAAAGCCGCCGCTCTGGGCCTGCAGCGTTTCGCCTCGGGCCGTTTTGATCTGAACGCCTTGAACACCACCAGCCTGGCCATCGGCGAGCGGTACCAGCCATTCGCGTTGTGCACCCGCGAGCACGTTTTCGCCGGCGCCCAGTGACAGTACTTGCTGCCAGCCTTCGCCGGCGACCGTCAGGCTCTCGAACTTGACGCGGCGATTTCCGGCATTGAGTATGCGCAGGCACACCGCCTGCTGCCCTGCCGGTTCCTTCGTGCAAGGCTTCCACCGCAGCGCGTTGAGCACCTTGCCCGCGGGCGCGATCATTACCGGCAGGTTGTGGCTCAATCTGAAGGTGATGGCCGCCTGGCCGGCTGCTGGAGCCGCTGCCTCGCTGATGTCTTCGAGTACCAGGCGGTAGGCTCGCTCGCTTGGAGACGGCACCGGAGAACGGGGCATCACCCGGAATATCTGCGAGGTTTTGGGCGGCACCTGAACCATGGGGGGTACCACCAGCAATTCGTCGGTCGATTCGAAGCGGTCCACGCCTTCCACCTGTTGCCACGTCAGCGTATCGGCCTGAAAAGTGACCGGCCGGTCGCCGTCGTTCGTGACGGTGACGGCGATGGGGTGGCGCGGGGAGCTGAGCTCGACGACGACCGGCGAGATCAGCACGCCGGCGCTCGCCGCAACCGCGGCGGCGCTGGCGCCGGTGGCCAACAAGCAGTGGCGAAGGATGCGGTATTTGTCAGGCCACATCATCTCTCTGTGGCTCAGGGCGTGTACGTGATCAACATCGCAACCGTGTCGGCGTACGAGCCCGCCTTGGCAGCCGCCAGCGCGGTGCCGGTGATGCGGCCGTACACGGCCTTGTCCGTCGTCGCGGCGCCGCTGCCGGTATAGGAGATCGAGTTCGTGTCATTCAGGACCGTCGTACGGGCCGAAGAGGTGTACAACTCATACGCCAGCAGATTGCTGCCGGAAATCATCTTGCGCACCGAGCCCGCGGGCTGCAGCCCAAGATCAGCCGTGATGGCGGCCGAAGCGCCGTTGGTGCAGACGATGGAGATCGACGCACCCGAATCCGCGTCATGATTGGCCGCGGTGGCGGTGCCCAGGCCTGCGTTGACGTCCAGCGCAAGCGTGCCGAACGCCAAGGTGCCCGCGCTGATGGCGCATGCGTTTTGGACCGTTGCGCTCACCGCCAGATTCGCGGTATCGGTATCCGCCAGGGCGGCACTCGCCATCCCGATGGCAGCTACCGCAATCGCCAGGTGCTTCATCCTCGTTTTCATACTGATCCCCATAAAAAGAGCGGGAACGCTCAAGTTGTTGAACTACCGTGGGCTCGGGCACCGACTCGAAGGGGGCCCGCTGCCACGAGGTTCAATGTAAAAGGATGTGAAATCGCGACTCTGGGGGAATGGAGTAGGGCACCACAGGTAAATCCCTTATGGCTGCGGGCCACCAAGCGCCCGAACCCGAATATCTCTTGGCCCGGGTTTTCCAGGGGTACTGCCTTCTGGCGACACCGCCGGCAACAGGCCAGAACAGTGTGTGCCGAGGTCAGCGATACAGCCGCGGCGCGTTCCGCCGCAAAATCTCGGCCGCCTGCGTGGCGCCGAGTGCGCCAGCCACGGGTGCCCACTGCGTGCCGTATCCCGGCACCGCCTGCTGCGCCCCCGCTTCCAGGAACGAGGTATGAGGCCAGTCCGATCCCCACACGCAGCGATCGCCGAACAAGTCGGCGGCCCGCCTTATCACCTCGTGCATGTCTTCATGCGGCGCAACGGACTGCAAGCGATACCACCCCGACAACTTGATCCAGGCGCCGCACTCGGCCAGGCGGCGCAGCTGCGCCCACACTTCACCGTGGATCGCATCCTGCGGCGTCAGCCCGGCGACGTGGTCGAGAACCGGCGTCACCACGTGCTGCTCATGCAGCTGCGCGATATGCGCAAGGTCGGCCGGCCGCGCGTACCACTGCGCATGCCAGCCGCGTTCCTTCAAGCGAGGCGCCAGTGAAGCGAAGCTGCGGGCGCCATTGCCGACGGGCGACACGAGGTTGAAGCGCACGCCGCGCACGCCGAGCGCGTGCATCGTGTCGAGCTCACGCTCGCTCGCCGACTCCTCGATCACGGCCACTGCGCGGTGCTGGCCCGCGCTGTCACGCAAGGCCTCCAGCAGCAGCGAGTTGTCGCTGCCGTACACGCTCGGCTGCACCAGTACATAGTGACCCACGCCCAGGGTAGAGGCCGCGGCGTCCAGCATCGCGAGTGTTCGCGTGGGCGGCACGTAATGGCCCGCCTGGACTGCCGCACCGGCGTCGAAGATGTGGACGTGGCAGTCCCAGCCGGCCGGCGCTTCGCTCATTCGAGCTTGATGTTGTGCTCACGCACCACGCCCTGCCACAGCACCTGTTGTTCCTGCAGGAATTTCGCGGCGGCTTCCGGCCCGCCGGTGAACGGCTCGCCGCCGAGCGAGCGGATGCGGTCCTGCACTTCCTTGGAAGACATCGCGCGATTCACTGCCGCGACCAATTGCCGGCGCGTGTCCGCGCTGATGCCGGCCGGCGCGACCAGGGGATTCCATTCGTAGACTTCGTAGCCCTTGAGCCCGGCCTCTTCGATGGTGGGCACGTTGGGCAAGGCGGGCGTTCGGGTGCGGCTGGTCACCGCGATCGCGCGCAGCTTGCCTGTCTGGATCAGGCCGAACGACGACGCGAGATTGGCGAAGAACAGCGGCACCTGCCCGCCCATCACGTCGGCCAGCGCCGGGCCGCCGCCGCGGTAAGGCACGTGCAGCAGGGTGACCTTTGCCATGTCTTCGAACAGCGCCCCGGCGAGATGCTGCGCCGAGCCGTTGCCGGAAGAGGCGTACGCGATCTTGCCTGGCGCAGCCTTGGCTTGGTCAAGCAAGTCCTTCACGCTCGCCGCAGGAAACGGCGGATAGGCTACCAGCACATTGGGGAAGAGCGCCAGCACGGCGATCGGCGTGAAGGCCTTGGCCGGGTCGTACGTCATGCGCGGGTACAGGCTGGGCGTTACCGCGTAGTTCGAGGCGTCGAGCAACAGCGTGGCGCCATCGGGCGCGGCTTTCGCCACGTAGGCTCCCGCTATCTGGCCACCGCCGCCCGGCCGGTTCTCCACCAGCACGGTCTGGCCCAACGCCTCGGCCATCTTCGGCGCGATCAGCCGCGCCATCAGGTCGGCTCCGCCACCGGCGGGGTAGGACACTACCAGTGCGATCGGCTTGCCGCCGGCGATTTCCGCGTGCGCAGCGGGAGCGGCGGCGAGGGACAAGGCGGCGCACAGGGATGCGATGAATGCAAGCGGATGTCGTGACATGGGTCGGCCCTCCAGCGAGACGATCATAGGCCTGGACGGCTGGCTGCCGAGCACGAGGTTTTGCGGGTCTAGAATCGCCGCCATGGCAACGACACGGCAAGACCACTCCACAGCGGATCAAGACAACGCGATCGACCGCATCACGGGCGATCGGGGCCCGCATTACGAGGCTTTCGGCTGGCATCACTGGCCCGAGTCGCCCTGGTTCTCCTACCAGTTCCGGCGCGGCCTGGGCGAGACGCAAGAGGGCGGCGGCGCCGTGAGCGAGCTGTTCCAGGCGGCCTCGCGCATCGACCCGACCAGCGAGGAAAGCTGGCATG
>JAQGMT010000393.1 GCA_028292185.1 Ramlibacter sp.
CGCTGCAGCAGGATGGGACCGAGTTCAAGGGAACCGCGGCGTACTTCAATGGGAACCATGTCCAGATACAGGGACCCGTTGTCGGAACCGTGCGCGGCAGCGCGTTCGAGGCGACGATCTACTGGAGGGGGCGCGAGAATCGGGTCGGCGTGTACACCGGCCAGATCGGCCCGCAGGGTCTCGTCGTCGGGCGCACCTTCGACAAGAACCATCCGGCGAGCCAGGCCGACTGGCACGCCGATCATGCGTTCGACTGCCGCACTCCGGCCGCGCCGAGTTCCGCCGGCAACAGCGGCAAGCCACCAGTGGCGCTCGGCCGCACGTACGCGCCTGCCCCAACTTCGCCGAGCGTGTCGTCGGCGACCACGGGCCAGACGCGCCAAACTCGGGATGCTCCGGCGGCAGGCTCCGGTGTGCTGACGCGGTCCACCGTTGCGACGCCGCTCACAACACCGGCGCTCAGCCCGAAGCAGGCGGACCTCGCGGCGCCACAGCTGCAGCCCGCGGCGTCGGCGGCGTCGCGCGTTCCCGCCCCCGCGTTGGGTGCATTCCGGTGAGTTTTACCCGAGTCCCCGGCGATTTGACGCAACCGATCATGATGAACACACTCGTCCAGACCGGCCCGGCGCCCGCCGCGCAAGCCTTGCAAAAGCGCTGGAGCTACAAGGTGCCAACCCCGCTAGGCATCACGGAGTCCACCTTCGAAATCGGAGACGACGCACTGCGCTTCACGTCCGACGATGTGATGAGCGGCAGCCAGACGCTGCCTTGGGCCAGCATCCGCGAAGGCTGCACGGCGGCGATGGCCGGCATGGGTGGCAGGGGCGCACCCGACATGGCCAACTGGGTGCCGTCCCAAATCGAATGGCTGGTGCTGTCGCGCACGCCGGGGAGCGGCCCGGCGTTCATGCGCGTATTGCCGCAAGGCGGCGACCGCGACGCGATCGTCGCCGAGGTGCAGGCGCGGCTCGGCGCCGGATGGATAGGCGACCACCTGCCCGTGACGGAGGTGCAGAAGCGGCTCGGCATCACCGAAGGAACGTGGAGCACGCTCAAGGTGGTCGGCATCGTCATCGCGGTGCTCGCCTTACTGGTGCTGCTGCTGATCCTGCTGACGCTGCTGACGCATCCGGTGATCACGGTTCCGGCCGGCATCGTGCTGGGCGCGTGGCTTTGCCGCAAGGGCCTGCGCGGGCTGAGCGACGGCCTCGCCGTGGCCAACTCGCCCACCTCGAAGGCTTCCAGCGCCGCCCTGGGGCTGGTCGAGCTCGAAGGCCGGGCAATCTCCGACGCGGCGAGTCCCGCTGCCGTCACGGGACGCCTCGGTGCCTGGTGGGACGTGACGGTCTGCGTCTGGTCAGAGGAACGCAGCGGCAAAGGCCACTGGAGCCAGGTGGCCGCGCGCCACGACGGCCGCATCGACCTGATCGAGCTGGAAGACGACACCGGCCGCCTGCCGATCTGGCTGCCCGGCGCGACCATGTTGCTCGAAGTTCAAAGCTGGGAAAGCGGCAAGGACGACCTGCCGCCCCGTGGGGTCGCGCTCCTGGACGATCTAGGCTTTCCCTGGAACAGCCAGCGCCGCCTGCTGGTGCGCGAGGAGTGCCTGGAGGTGGGGAACACGCTGTACGTGCTGGGAACGCTCGATGAACGAGGCAACCTGCGCGATCCCTCCGAAGCGAATTTCTTCGAGCGGGTCGTGCAGCAGCTGGCGAGCGGCCAATGGCGCCGCACGGTGGTCGGCGCCGTGCCGGCTCCGCTGCGTGTCGTCGTCTCCGTGCTGATCGGATTTCTGGGCATCGTCACGCAAGTGGGGCGGGGCGGCGAGCGCGCACTGCGCGAGGCCGTCGTCGCGCCGCCCGAGATCGCGCCCAGCGCGCTGGTGGTCTGGAAAGGCCGAAGCGGGCGGCCGTTCCTGGTTTCGAATCGCACGGAAAACGATGCGCTGGCGGCGCTGCGCAAACGTTCGCTGTGGACGTTCGGCGCCGGTGCGGCCGTGCTCTGCTATACGCTGTACCATATTGTCGACTTCTTCATCCGGAGGTGAACATGGCCTGGATCGCGGTGGTGCTGCTGGTGCTGGTCCTTGTCGCGATTGCCATCGCGGTGCAGGCTGTTGCGCTCTATAACGGACTGGTGCAGGTCAAGCACCAGGTGGACCAGGCGTGGGCCAACATCGACGTGCTGCTCAAGCAGCGGCACGACGAGTTGCCCAAGCTTGTCGATGCCGTCAAGGGCTACGCGACGCATGAACGCGGCTTGATCGAGGACGTCACCGCGATGCGCGTACGGGCACAGGCCGGCGGCTCAGCCCAAGACCGCGTCGCTGCCGAAGATGCGCTGTCCCAAGGCGTGTCGAAGCTGCTCCTGGTCGCCGAGAACTATCCGGCCTTGCGTGCCAGCGAAGTCTTCATCGATCTGCAGCGGCGGATCTCGGCGCTCGAAGAGCAGATTGCGCACCGGCGCGAGTTCTACAACGCTGCCGTCAACATAAACAACGTGCGCCTGGAGGAATTCCCGGACCTGCTGCTCACCGGCATTGCGGGACTGTCGCGCAAGCCGCTGTTCGAAGCGCAGGCCGCCGAGCGCAACGACGTCGACATCGGCGCCGCGTTGCGCGCCTAGGCGGCCTGGCGTCTCGGCGCGGCAAACAACTGTCACTTGGGAGAACTTCAATGCATGATCCTAACGGAGAAACGTAATGTCTCGAAGCACATTGGCAGCCCTGGTCTTTTCTCTTATGGCGTTTTTCAGTACGGCGGCACAGGCCGTGAGCGCGCCTTCCAGCCGCACCGGAGTGATCGGCATGGCGGAAGGGAATCCGGCTGCGATTGCCTGTCCCAGCAATAAATTTCTAGCCGGCTTTGCGCTTTCGTACAAGACCAGCATGTCGGGCCTCACGCCGTATTGCGTCGACATGGCCGTGGACGGCGCATGGTCGGGCGGCGCGCAGGTTTTTCTCGATATCATGATGAGTAACGCGGGAGGCGGGTCGCGGCTCGATATATTCTGCCCCAGGGATTCCTATGTGTTCGCCGTCAAGGGCTTGTCGCATGTCTATGGCATCCATGCAATCGTGCAACTCACGCTCAATTGCAAAAACCTCAAGACGGGTGCCCAGATCGGGATAGCCACGAGCAATCCGGACGGCGTGTCGGTGACCGAGTGGCCGGTCGCGCAATGCCCGGACATTGCCGTGGCTGACGGCGTATTCGGCTTCATACATGATGCGGAGATCATCCAGTTCGGCTTGTCATGCCACAGCTGGAAGCCTGCCGTCGCGCTCGGCCGGACGAACATAGCCCCCAAACCGAGCATCGTCGAGCCGCGCGAGGGCGCCACCTATCCGCCGCAAACACCGCTGCGCGTTCGCATCGTGCCCGCCAAGGATGCGAAGGACACCACCTACCGCATCGAGATCCAGGTGCAGGCGAACTTCGATTGGCGCGACGTCACGACCGTTGCCACGCCGGCCGGGGTCGCGCAGTCGGCGCAGGGCTACCGCGGCTGGGGCGGCAAACCCGGAGTTCCCGTTACCGCGATGACCGCCATCGCGGGGACCTACCGCATGCGCGCCCGCGGCACTGCGCCGCAAATGGGCCAGCCCGGCGAATGGGTGCAATTCAAGATCGACGGACAGCCCGGCCCTCAGGTCGACGTGATGGACCAGGCCAAGCCGGCGCCGGGCAAAGCCGGCGACGCGGCGCAGTCCGCGGCGTCGCGCATGACAGGGCAGTCCAGCACCTTGAACGCACTGGGTACCGCACCGGCCGTGGCCGTTCCGAATAAGGCCGACGCCGCGTCGCTCAACCCGCAACCGCTGCCGCCAAAGACGTCGCCCGGCGCGATGACGCTCAACTCCCAATCGCTGGCGCCGAGGACCTTGTCCGGCGCGGGGGCGCTCAACTCGCAAGCGCTGGCGCCGAAGACGCCCGCAAGTGCCGCGATGCTCAATGCGCAACCGCTGCCCCAGGGCGGCCTGCAGCAGGCGCCGAGTTCGCTGCGCTGAAGCGATGGAACATCAGGAGACCCTCATGAGTATCAAAACCCAGCGTTCTTGCTCGACACTCGCGGCGCTTGCGCTTGCCCTTTTTGGGGTAAAAATGCGCAATCGACTTTTGTCGGTCAGCTTGTTGGTTCTCTGCAGCACCGCAACATATTCACAAGGGCAGTCCGACGCGGAAAAATTGTCGCGCGCACTGACCGGGGACGATAAGGGCGCAGCCATCAACAATCCTCAATGCAATCTTTTTACAAAAGCCGAAGCGGGTCGCTACATTGGATCGCCGGTGATTTCGATCGATAACGCAGGTGGAGGCACGGGCTGCCAGTGGGCGGCAAAGAATGACGGCAACACAATGATGGTGCAGGTGGTACCAGCGCGGTATTACGAGGCTGCCTCATTGGGCAAAGGGTTCAGGAAATTGCCCGAGGTGGGCAAGCGGGGATTCGTCGTCCCCGATATGGGTTGGAAGGCGGGATCCATTCTCGGCCAAGAATTCATTGTAGTTAATCTCATGGGAGCAGGTGCCAGCGAATCGACTGTCATCGAGCTTTTGAAAGAGACTATGAAGCGACGGTCACAAATCGCCTCAAAATAAAAGATGCTCTTGATTGCTGCCGTCCGTCTCACGGCGATTTGAAGCAACCGACCACGATGAACACGCTCGTTCAGACCGGCCCCGCGCCGGCCACGCAAGCGCCGCAAAGGCGCTGGAGCTACAAGGTGCCGACGCCGCCGCGTTACGCGCATAGGCGGCCTGGTGTCTGGGCGCGGCAAACAACTGTCACTTGGGAGAACTTCAATGTTTGATCGATCGCGTGAACGGCAACAACAACTGCGCTGGCTTTGCAATTGCCTGATGCTCACGCTCGGTGCGTTGCACTCGGGCTTGGGCATGGCCCAGGCGGGCGCCGCAGTCGGCGCTCAGGAACCGCCGTTGTGTACCGACAAGGAGTCGCTCAAGGGCCTGAAGAAGGGTTACGATTTTCTCGAGTCGCAGGGTGGGGGCCTCAAGCTCAAAGAGATCACGGCGGTCAAGGAGCTCTATCTTCGTCCCTCTCCCGCGTCCGTAAACCAATACGCCAACAGCAAGCACTACGGAGTGAAATCCCGCTATTGCGAAGCAGTGGCTCAGCTTAGCAACGGATCCAGCGACCCGATGTATTGGCGCATGGACTACCTGGTGGACGGTGCGGGCCACTCGATCAACTACGACTCGTGTTCCCTGCGGCACGACCTGACCGATCCGAAGTGCCGGAGCATTCGCGACGGCAAGTAACTCGCCGGCAACCAGGCCGCGGGCCGAGCGGGCGGCTGGAAAATTGGTTACAAGCAGTTGGGCCCGGCCGCAAGGCGCGAATCTCTACCCAATCCCTAAGCCCGCTCGGCACATGCTGCGTTCCGCGCGCCGCCCGGCCCGCTTGGACAACATGAAAGGTCCACCCTGAACGTGGATCCGTCACGCTGGCAGATGCTGGAACGGCTATTTGCCGAAGCCACCGCATTCGCCCCGGATCGCCGCGAGGCGTTCTGTCGCCGAGCGTGCGGCGCCGATGCTGAGTTGCTCCAGGAGTTGCTCTCGCTGCTCAGCGCGCACGAAGCCGGTGCTGGCCTGCTGGACGGCTCGCCGGCATGGCGCCCGACGGGCCGGGCCGCGCCGGCGTCGCAGCTCTTGCCCGGCACCCGAATCGGCGCCTGGTTGATCGGCCCACTGATCCGGCGAGGCGGCGCCGGAGAGGTCTATTCGGCGACGCGCGCCGACGGCGTGTTCGACCTGGCCGTTGCCTTGAAGCTGCTATACCGCGACGCGGCGCCCGACATCGCGCGCTTTCATGCCGAGCGGCAAGCTCTCGCAACGCTGAACCATCCCGGCATCGCGCGCCTGCTGGACGGCGGCACCGCCGCCGATGGCCGCTTGTGGGCCGTCGTCGAGTTCGTGCACGGCGAAACCATCATCGAGCATTGCCAAAACCGGCAGGCCGGCCTGGACTATCGGCTGTCATTGTTCCTGCAGGTCTGCGAGGTGATCGACTACGCCCATCGAAACCTGATCGTCCACCGCGACGTGAAGCCGGCCAATATCCTGGTCACGCCCGAAGGGCGCGTGAAGTTGCTCGACTTCGGCGTCGCCAAGCGGCTCGATCCGGGCGGCCAGGACGTCGACGCGACCATGGCCCCGTTCACGCCCGACTATGCCGCCCCGGAGCAGCTGACCGGCAAGGCCATCACTGTCGCCACCGACGTCTACGCGCTCGGCGTCCTGCTGTTCGAGCTGCTGAGCGCCCGGCGCCCCTGGCGCAGCCAGGGCCTTCCGATCGGCCGCATCGTGCAGCAGATCGTGCACGATGAACCGCCGTCGATGAGCGTCGCGGCTGCGGCAGCCCCGGATGCGCCGGTCCCCGCACGGCGGCTCAGAGGCGACTTGGACGCCATCGTCGCGACCTGCCTGCGCAAGGATGCCGCCAATCGTTACCCGAGCGTCAACGCGCTGATGGAAGATATCCAGCGCCATAAGCGGCATGAACCCGTGATCGCTCGCGGCCGCGCGGGGCACTACCTGCTGGGACGCGCGCTCTCGCGCTACCGCTGGGGCGTCGCCGCCGTCACGGTGCTCTTCGCTACCGTGGCGGCCGGCCTCGCAACGACCGCGCGGGAGGCCCATCGCGCGGAAGTCGAGCGCGATCTGGCGCGCCGCGCCGCCACGCGCGAGGAGGCCATCCGCTTTCACCTGGTCAACCTGTTTCGCAACTCCATCGCGCAAAAGAGCGGTGTACCGCCCACTGCCAAGACGATGTTGGACGTCAGCGCGCAGCGCGTCCTGGAGCAGTACCGCGACGACCCGCTGCTCACCGCCAAGGTGGTGATTACCCTGGCGGA